>NZ_LWGA01000842.1:0-31117 GCF_001635235.1 Oleiphilus sp. HI0117
TTGCTATTCTAGTAAGAAGCTTGAAGGGGCACTTCAGCTCAGATAAGCACTTCGCATTTGAAGCCGTTGCATGGTACTGGCACTTCGTTGATGTCGTCTGGTTAGGCCTTTACTTCTTTGTTTATTGGTTATAAGCCTATCAAGACATAAAAATGCCAGCTTAGTTGCTGGCTTTTTTATGTCTTGAATAAATAGATGCTCAGTTTTTCTAGCCAGCTAGGGCGTTGTCCCTGACTTTAAGGGCCGAACATTTCCAGCCTTATTCCCCTCTTCACACAAAGCCTTCCCCACTTCGATCCCCGCGACCTCCTCTGGTGCGCACATTTTAAGAATGGCAGACAGGTCATCATCCATATGAGAGAAGTGCTCGAAGATATCGTAGACATTGTTTTTTCCTGTTTCCAAGCGCTCCAAGAGAATCTTTTCCTGTTCATCAGTGAGCAACAAGGTTTGCATCGATTGCTCGAAGGAGTCAGCCAGCTGATTGACAACACCAGCAATCTGGACTGTCATATCACGATATTGAGAGCCTAGGTTCTCTATACCACTCTCCATACGCCGTATCAGCGTTTCTTGAGATTGATGCTCTAGATAAATATCGGCCTGCATATCCAAAGCCTCTATTTTTGCATCGGTTCCTTGTAGAAGCGCAAAAATATTATCTTTAATCTGACCATACTTCTCGGGATCATCAAGTGGCATATTTTTAATGAGAATCGACACACGGTTGTAATTGATCACAGTACGGTTGCCAAAATCATAAAAGCGACCGGCATCTTTCAACTCACTTAACAAGCGAGACTCCATTGTTCGTTCCATGCCGTTTGCTTCCATGTTTTTAACCTTGTATTTACCTCGCATTTGCAGGCTACAACTAATCCCATAGTGATTAAGGCTTTGGAACAATAACTGACCTAGCTGATCAAAGTTCTGACATTGATAGCTGTCCAGTAAAAACTGGATATTGGCACCCAGATCTCCGGTGCTAGCCATAGCCGCCATTGCAACATCTGAAGCGGCTCTAAGTTGGTCTTTAAGCTGTTTGTTAGCAATCGCATTGAAAATTGTGCTCTGAATACGTGTCACCATGTCATCATGACTAAGCTCTGTGGACATACAATCATCAGCACCTAGCTCACACGCTAGAAGTCGCTGATCAAGCTCCATATTGCGGCTAAGCACAATAACCGACATAGACTCAAGTTCTAGTGGGCATTCGCTCTTAATTTTGTCTAAAAAAGCTAAATGGGAGTTATTGCCGGGCATATCATCTATCAAAAGCAATTGATTATCGCTATATGCAGCGTGTGTCAATAAGCTTTCATAGGTCTGGCAATGCGTTAACTTGAAGTCTAACTGAAGGGAACGAATTGAATCACTGATAGTTGATGTATTGTATACAATGACGCCATACTTTTTTGACACGGTTGTCTCCTATATCCGAGGCACTAGTTACCTAAAAAATACAACTTACTGCTCCAATTCACGCCTTACGTCAAATCCCTTTCGGCGCACCTTGAAACAGGTAGATACAGCTCAACTCATTTAAGTTTAATAAGTATTTAGGTTTTATGGGTAATCTTCTTTCATAAATATAGGAAGCTTTTTCAGGTTTTACAAAGAAAAGCTTCAGAATTCTGACAAAAAAAAACCGACTACTTAGTAGTCGGTTTTGAATCAATCAATTAGCTAAACTTTAACGCTTACCTGAACGACGCAATGCCGCAGGCGTGAAGTCCTTACTCTTAAAGCTCTTTGAGTAGTCATAGCGAATAGGAATCTCATTAGCTAAACCACCTACAATATATCGACCAGACAACAAGTCGTGCAACGATTCTGCTGTTGTAATATGAGCTTTCACATCATAAAAGAACTTGTTATGAGCCTCACCAAAACGCCATAGCTCTCCACGACCATCATAATGATCTGCAACTAGGATTGCCCAAGAGTCCTCATCAATATAGAAAGTACGCTTTGAATATACATGACGCTGCCCTGCTTTAAGGGTACCGGTAACTTTCCACACCCGGTGCAGCTCGTATCGCATCACTTCTTGATCTAGGTGACCTGCTTTGATGATATCGTCATACTTGATACTCTTATCATCCATCGCATAGGAATTATAAGGAACGTATAGCTCCTGCTTTCCTTCTAGAGCCCAGTCATATCGATCCATCGCGCCATTGTACATATCGAAGTTATCGGTAGTACGCAAACCATCCGCCGCGGTTCCTGGTCCATCATATGCAACCTGAGGAGCTCGACGAACACGTCGCTGACCAGCGTTATATACCCACGCTCTACGTGGTTCTTTAACTTGGTCAATTGTTTCGTGGATAAGTAGAACGTTACCCGCCAAACGAGCCGGTGAAGCTACGCGCTGCTTAAAATACCAAAAGACGTTTTTATCTCCATTCTTTGCAGCATCCGTCAATTCCAATCGCTCAGAATAATGTTCTACGAAACGAATTGGTGAGAAGTCTCCTGATTCAGTAGGTGTAACCTGTACGTAGTCACGAACAAAGCTTCCCCCTCTTGAACGCATAATATGGTTCCAAACAACTTCTTTAGCATTCTTTGGAATTGGGAAAGGAATTGCACCTTTATAGCCTTGCACGCCATTCCCGTCATCAACCATTTCAGCATTAGTCGCATTATGCTTGAAATACTCACCGAATTTATCAATATAACCAACTGAACGATGAGTAGGATACACCTTCATTTTATAAGTAGAGTATCGCTCCAGGGTCTTCTTCTGACCATCAGACAACTTATCTGCATACTGAGCCATATTGTCTTTAGTAATCGTGAACAAGACCTGATCCGAAGCAAAAGGATCCGGATAAGGTTCACCCACCTTATAATCAGCAGGTGCTTCTACACCACCCGTCCACTCAGGAATTGTTCCATCTGCATTCCCTGCTTTTTCTGCACCAATTGGCGTTAATTCATTCCCTAATTTCGCCGCTTCTTCTGGTGATACTTTTGCCATGACATTTGCCGCACTAAAGCTTGCAGCAACAACACCAATGGCACACAAAGTTTTTATCATTTTCATTTAGACTACCTCGTTAAACCAAGCCAATGGGTTATTAGAATGAGTACGAAACACTAAGCGCAAGACTATCTCGGTCGGAGATTGTGTTATGAACCCCTCCACCGAAGTAATTGGTATACGCCAAGGTTGCACTGTACTGGTTTAAGTAATCTGCTCTGACTGACAAGCCAAGAGATTTACGCCCCTCGATAAAGTTAGCACCAGGACCTGGCGCATAACCTTTCACATCATGACTCCAAGCGACCTGTGGCGTCATATTCACACCGGCAAAAACATCGTTATATTGTAATGAGGTTCTCATACGGTAACCCCAAGAGAAGCCAGTAACATAACCCTCATCATCGCATGGACCTGTATAGGTTGGGTTTGAGCTGGCCAGAACGCCTTGACAAGTTAGCTCACCCACGAGATCGTCAGTCAGTTGACCATAACCTAACTGATCAGTCCGACCATAGCGGATTTCATCAGTATCAGGTAAGTTATGAACATATGTAGCACCCACCTCACCAACAAAGGCTAGACGGCTCGCACCCCAAATTTGATCAACAAACTTAATGGCGGTCATCTGAATCTGCGATACATCATAAGCGTCATAACCCGCTTGGACACTTCCATATAAAGGCGCTAATTCATCCGAAGTTATCGTTCCATCGCCGTTACTGTCAGTTGCTCTACTAGTAACGATAGGCGATACAACGTTACCTCTCGTTGCAAGCACTAAGTCTGGAGAGTTGAACTGCAAAGGCATATCATGCTTGAAGCTATACTCACCACCTAATGAAATACCACCAGGCCCAGTCGTGTTAAAGCTGAGACCTACCATTTGAATCTGTTCAGGGTACTGAATTTGATACTCAGCAGTCGAAAACTGTTCATCACTATCTATCGCACCGTCGCTATCAACGTCGGTACCGACTCTACCACCAACAATTGGTAAGCGACTATGGTATTGCAAGAAGTAGAAACCAAACTCTGTTTCATTCAAATCTGCAGCAAACCAGCGTAAAGCAATACCAAACTGATCAGTATCATCGGGCTTGTCATCATACATTCTCTGCAAGCCGGTTTGTCCACCCTGGTTCCACTCTTCAGTCATGAAGTTAGCACCCCAAACAGGGCCGCAACCATCGGCTACATAATCATTTGTAGAGAAGTAGGTTCCGCAATCATCAATTCGCGAAGGCTCATACTCTAGCTGAATAAACGCTTCAATCGTAATATCATCCGTTAAGCCCAGTGAACCGTATAGCATGTTCACTGGAATCAGCGCTTCTTTAATTTCTGCTCCCGGTGCTCGAATAGCACCAATATCTACTGGGTTAATAACGTTAATACCGTTAAAGATAAAGGTACTTTCACCCCAGCTGACTACCTGCTTACCTAAACGAAGGTTAAGAGGTGTATCGCCAAACCAGAAATCTTTCCAGATATACGCATCCATGATTTCTCCGCCAGACGCGTTCGCTTGACCATTCTTACTTAATTGACGTTGATAACCATTGGCATCCGTAGCTCTGTCGCCATCTTTTAGCTCAAAGTCATACCAATACTTTGCACGAGCAAATACACCCCAGTCTTCATAAGTGGCTAAAAAGTCACTGGTACCCTTGACGATCTGCGAATAGGCATCACCCTTATCGAAATTAAGGTTACCGTCATCAGTATTGATAGAGAAACCTGACCCGTCATTACCTGTTCCGATCAGACGGTCGTCTCTACCTTCTACTCTCCAACTCGAGCCAGCACTAATATTAGTATCAAAACTTGCTTCTATATCGCCCATATAAAATTGAAAGGCGCTAGCAGGTGCTGACAATGTGGCCGCGACTGCCGCTGCTAAAGGCAGCTTTGCAAACTTATGCAACCGCTGTGTTTTTTTCGTCATCGAACGCTACTCCGTTACTTTGAGATTATTAATCTTTAGGCTCAGTTCAAGTGATTTTTCTTGTTTGGTGAAACCAATAAAGCCTAAGATCAAATCGATGTTGTACTACATGACAAGCTAAGCCCCAACAGAACCTTGTTAGCCATGTTGTTTTTCTAGATCCGCCGCTCTGAATAATTTCGGAGAGCTGCAAATACACTTAAAACAAAGCATAGACGCAAATTCTTCATTCCACCAACTTATAGGGAATTTTTTTTTCGACACCGATTCCAAGTAATTGGCAAAACAATCAGCGCGTATAAAAACAAGAGATATAACTGACTAAAACTTAGCTAAAATGACTAGTTTTAAATCTGAGAGAGTAAACAAAAAATACGGCGGCGAGCGCAACAAGACCACTAATAATAAAGGTCCAGTAATAGCCATATTCAGATACGACTACGCCACTAAAATAAGCACCTGCCGCACCGCCCGCACCGAAACCCAAACTACTATAAAGTGCCTGCGCCCGCCCCTGGTGCCTGAGTTTGAATCGCTGATGAACAAATTTGATCGCTGTCGCATGCATCGCTCCAAAAGAAAATGCATGAATACATTGTACGATAACAATTACCATCCAGTATTCTGCAAGCAGCCCTGTTACGACCCACCTGAAAGCAGTTAGTATCAAGGAAATAGCCATAATCAAACGTATCGAGTGCATGGCAAACCAGCGATGCATATAAATGAAGAGAAGCACTTCAGCAATAACACCTAAACTCCATAGCGCCCCAACCTGCGCAGTGCTATAACCCAAAGATTCCATGTAGATACTAAAATAAGTGTAGTAAGCGCCGTGAGAAACCTGCAATAAAAAGCAGACGATAAAGAATTGCTGAATATCACGTCGCTTTAAATACACCATAAAGCCATGGCTAGCTTCATCATGGCTTTGCGTTCTTTTCGGTTCCTCAAAATGAACTAAGCTGCTAACAAAAATCAACGCGATCACACAGAGCAAACTTATAGGAAAATATGCAATCCCCCAAATATCAAATACTATACCGAATCCCATAACACTAAAGATAAACCCGACTGAACCCCATAGCCGTATCCGCCCATACAACTCTTTCTTACTACCCAGATTAAAAAGCGTTACGACCTCTATCTGTGGCAAGACCGCATTCCAGAAGAAACTAAACAACACGATGACTAGTGCGTAAGCCTGAAATGTGCTGGCAAAGAAAAAGCCGCTATAACAGACAAGTGTCATTAGCGTCCCAAAACGAACCAGAAAGACATTGTTACTAAAACGATCAGACAATGCGCCCCACAGTAAGGGAGCAAGCACCTTCGTTATCATCAATAAGGAAAGCAGCTGGGAGATTTCTAATAAGCTGAAGCCCTTACTATCGAGATATAGCCCCAAGTAAGGCGCCATGACACCTAGCAAGGCAAAATAGGTGAAATATAAAAATGATAGCTTCAGATATAAAACTGGCATTAAAAGCCCTGGCAAGCGAATCGAAAGCCAATAGAAGTCAGACTATTGATACGCAAAACTTCGTTGATCACACCCAAGCATCATAAGCCTAGGTAATTTGCTATTTCATAGAGATCTGGCCGCCCCTCTTCAAAGCCAAAATAGCAAACGGCTTCAGAACTCTCAGACTTAGCATCGTACTCAGAAACAACAAATTCGCACTGGTATTTTTTAGCAAGATCATATAAAAAATTTAGCGGTTCTTTTAGTTTAAATTTGGATTTCACCCGTAATGCAACACCAAGCTTCCAGTCCTCTAGACATTCTTCAGGTCGAAAATCCAACAAACTAATAGAAGTCTTATTATTGAGCCAAGCACTTAGTTCAGCGAGTAGATCTTGAGAAATTTCTTCAATATCAATATCTGAATAGGATGAGCTATCTATATAGATGTGAATATCCATTACCCGCGAATACCTTCTGTTGTGAATACTAAACCCTATTATGTACGATAGAATTAAATTACTCTAAATAAAAAGTGCACTAATATCTCGACCAAGCTCACGTCAAACATTGCGACTCAAAAAACTCAAACCCAGAAATAATAATGCACGCTTTTAGTGCTGATCATTGTTTTTAGCGCTACGTTAGTGCACACATACAAGCAATATACGATAAATTCAAGAATTTCCTCTCCTGCTATTGAAATCCAATTTCAATTTAATTAATTTTGCACTGCCTTATAACAGTGCAATTTTGAAAATTAATTTTTGCACCAAAAGAACTCCGGCGCCATACGAAAAACAATATAAAAACGATAAATATCGCTTAGGCAAGAACTAATTACGCCATTTATTAAGCGACTCAGACATACAGGGCTACATATGAAATTAATTACGGCAATCATTAAACCTTTCAAACTAGATGACGTCAGATCAGCACTCACCGAATTAGGGCATCACGGCATGACTATCGAAGAAGTTAAAGGCTTTGGTCGTCAAAAAGGCCACACAGAGCTCTACCGTGGTGCCGAATACGTGATCGATTTCATTCCAAAACTAAAACTACAAATTGCCGTTGCAGAAGACGCTGTAGACCAAGCCATTGAAGCCATTATTTCAGCAGCAAACACTGGAAAAATCGGCGACGGTAAGATCTTTGTCAGCCCTATGGAACAAACCATTCGCATCCGCACAGGCGAGACCGGCAACGACGCCCTCTAAACAGAATCGAATTAAAAACAAACTCTTTACTCTTTTTAAAAATCAGGAGCTCTCTCATGAACAAACTCTTCCTGCTAGCTGCATCACTGCTAGCACCGTCTTTGGCTTTTGCTGAAGATGCGCTTAACGGCGCAAATACCGCCTGGATCCTTACCTCTACAGCCTTGGTATTGTTTATGACCCTACCAGGCCTAGCATTGTTTTATGGCGGCTTGGTTCGAAGCAAAAACGTTCTATCGGTGCTAATGCAGTGCTTTGCGATTGCAGGTATTTCTTCATTATTATGGTTCATCGTAGGCTACAGCCTGGCGTTTACGGAAGGCAACAACTTTATCGGTGACTTCAGCAAAGTTATGCTATCTGGCGTAACTCGTGAGTCTTTAGCGGGCGACATTCCAGAATCCTTATTCATGCTATTTCAAATGACCTTCGCAGTCATTACACCCGCACTAATTGTGGGTGGTTTCGCAGAGCGTATGCGTTTTTCTGCAATGGTTCTTTTCAGCGCAATCTGGTTATTAGCTGTCTACGTACCTATTACTCACTGGGTCTGGGGCGGCGGCTGGTTAGCTGATATGGGTCTATACGACTTCGCGGGCGGTACGGTAGTTCACATTACTGCAGGTGTTGCAGCGCTGGTTGCAGCGATTGTGATCGGCCCTCGAAAAGGCTTCCCAACAACAGCGATGCCTCCTCATAACATGACAATGACTGTAACAGGCGCAGGTATGCTTTGGGTTGGCTGGTTCGGCTTTAACGGTGGTAGTGCTTTGGCCGCTGACGGTAATGCAGCGATGGCAATGCTTTCCACACATATTTCTGCTGCAGCGGGTACGCTTACCTGGTTAGCTATCGAGTGGAAAAAGTTCGGTAAGCCAAGCGCTCTGGGTGGCGTAACAGGTATGGTCGCAGGCCTGGGTACCATTACTCCTGCTTCTGGTTTTGTTGGCCCTGGTGGCGCATTATTAATCGGTATTATGGCGAGCATAACATGCTTTTACGCAGTTCAGTACGTAAAACGCGTGTTGAAAATTGATGATTCATTAGATGTATTCCCGGTTCACGGCGTTGGCGGCATTATCGGTACTTTGTTTGCTGGTATCTTCTCTGCAACAAGCCTTGGCGTTTTCAGTGGTTACGGTTTTGCAGACGGAATCGAGTCAATGGCTGGCCAGCTTAGCGTTCAAGCTGTTGGCGTAATTTCTACCATCGTTTATACAGCGGTTGTTACCTGGATCATTCTTAAACTCGTCGCAATCTTTACACCTTTACGCACGACAGATGAAGAAGAAGTCCAAGGCCTTGATGTCGTTGACCATGAAGAAACTGGCTACAATCTCTAAAGGCCCAAACGGCATTTGATCACACTTTAATCAAAGCCAAACACAAAACATGAATATTATTCATGTTTTGTGTTATCCTCCTTTTCTATGGCCTAGCATGAGCACTCTCCATGCCTGAGCAAATATAACAGGAGGCAAGCATGACCCATCTCAAGATCACCTTTCTAGTATTATTATTCCTAAGCATCAATATGACTGCTTGCAGCAGTGACTCGCCCGAGGGTTTTAAAAACATCTCATGGTCAGCCCAGTCGTTGCCTAAGGACTTACAGCGTATTTATCAGCAGAGCTGTAAAAATTGCCACGCAAATTCTGGCACTGGAGCGCCACTCACGGGGGACTCCAAGACCTGGAATAAGATTCTCGAAAACGGGATTGACGCCAGCGTTGAAAAAGCTATCAACGGCTCCGGTGGTATGCCGCCAGGTGGTCAGTGCTTTGAGTGCACTCCTGATCATTTCGTAAAGCTTATTCGTTATATGAGTAAGCCCCTTGAACAACAGTTATAAGGATGCGGCCATGAATAGACGTAGCTTACTAAAGTCACTTATCGCCACTACGCTTACCAGCTCTCTTCCACTGAGTAGCATGCTGGCAATCAATGCCCAGGCTTCTACAAGCACAAAAAGCTTCCCTTGGAAAAACTGGTCTGGCAATCAAAAATGCGTTCCGAGCGAACGCTTAGCGCCCGCCTCTATTGCTGAGCTGCAAACTCTGATTCGGCAAAAGCAACCCGGCATCCGGGCCTTGGGCAGCGGCCACTCCTTCTCTGCATTGGTTCCTACTAATGACATACTGCTTTCTACCCGGCGACTATCCGGTTTAAAAAGCATTGATAAAGAAAAGCAGCAAGCCACTTTCTATTCCGGAACTTTACTTAGTGAGTGCGGCCCTATACTCAACGAAAACCATCAAGCGCTAATTAATATGCCAGATATTGACCAGCAAACCCTTGCTGGCGCCATCAGCACCGCAACGCATGGCACAGGCATGTCATTAGGAAGCCTATCGAGCTATGTCATAGGCCTTGAAATGGTTAGCCCACAAGGTGATCTTGTTCAATGTTCTAATGAGCACAATCCCGAGCTATTTAGGGCAGCTCAGGTTGGCCTGGGAAGCCTCGGTATCATCACCTCAATCACGATGCAAAACCAGGCGCCATTTAACCTTATACGCGAAGCACAATGGATGAGTTTTGAAGACGTCACTGAGCAAGCCCATAAACTTGCCAAGGACAACCGGAACTTTGAATTCTTCTATTTCCCCTTCACCGGCATGGCGCTCACTGACACCTTAAATATCACCAATGAGCCCCCCTCATCGTCAGAGGAAATTGATGGTAACAGCGGCATTATGGACCTTAAAGCCGCCAGAGACTACTTGGGCTGGTCGAGTCAACTGCGCGAGTTGATTATCGGCACCTATATGAAGACCCTTGAAACACATACAAATATTGACCATTCCTACGCTATTTACGCCAATGATAGAAACGTCCGCTTTAATGAAATGGAATATCATCTTCCCGTAGAAGAAGGAATCAAAGCCTTAGGTGAAGTAAGAGACACCATTGAAAAACACTTTAGTGAAGCATTCTTTCCTATTGAGTGTCGCTTCATTAAAGGTGAAGAAGCCTGGTTAAGCCCCTTTTATCAACGTGACTCCATATCCATCGCAGTGCATCGTTATTTTGAAGAAGATTACCAACCGATGTTTAAAGCAATTGAGCCAATTTTTCGAAAGTATGGAGGACGACCTCACTGGGGCAAGCTTAATACATTTAGCCGCGAAGAGTTCAAGAAAAGCTACCCAAAATGGAATGATTTTATTGAGCTAAGACGCAGCTTTGACCCAGAAAGCAAATTCCTGAATACCTACCTGAAAGACACCATCGCTTAAGGTCTAGCTAGCGCCGGGAAAGAGCCTATTCAGGCTCTTTCCAAGCCATCAGCATCTCACGGGTTTTAGGGTAAACATCCATAAATTCTTGATGCATAGGTAATATGTTTTCGATAGGCTGCCCGTCTTTGCAAGCTATCTCAATTTTCTTTGCTGCCTCAGCGAGCGCCAAGGCACTCAAATTGGCAGCAACGCCCTTTAGAGCATGCGCGCTATTTCCTGCCGCTTCCAGATCGCCTTTATCGATATCTGATTGCAGAGTATCAACATACTGCGGCATATCACTCAAAAACGAAGCTATCATAACTTTCAGGATTTTGGACTTCCCCATTACCCTGCGTAATACATCACTTTCATCCCAAATCTGCAACTCAACCCCCTTCGTTTCATCTGGTACTGCCTCTTCAACTATTGCAGAAGCCTCTTCACTTAAATCACAACTTTCGCTCACTTTTACAATTTCACCTACTTGGGCTGCCTTCTGATCAACACCCGCCACAAGGTGAAAATAGAGCTTTCTTTCCAAAACCTCAGTATCGATAGGCTTGGATAAATAATCATTCATTCCTGCTTCAAGGCAGCGTTCCTTATCGCCCTTCATTGCATTCGCTGTCATCGCCATAATAGTGATATCTTTATAACGAATTCCAGCCGCACCACCTCTTATTTCTCGTGTTGCTTCATAGCCATCCATACCTGGCATCTGACAATCCATAAGAATCAGGCTATACGGCAAATTGTCTGGCGAATTTTGCAAAGCAACCAACCCACTATCGGCCAAATCAGCACTGAGCTTCAATATATCCAGCAATGCTAAAGCAACCATTTGATTGACATGGTTGTCTTCGACCAAAAGAATACGGGTATTATCCGGCCACTGGTAGCCACCTGGTAGGCTATCCTGATTCTGATGAATACCGCCATGCTTCAAGCCACGATCATGATCACCCGCCTCTTGCCCACCCTTACACACACTCTCTTCTGAGAAAATAATATTAAGAGAGTCGAACAAATCTAAGGTCGTGGTTGGTTTTGGAAAATAGGCACGACAACCCAAGTCTGAAAAAAACTGTGAGTCGCCCCGGTTCTGCAAGGATGTCATCATCACTAGGTTTGTCTCAGACAAACCCTCTTCCTCTCTAAGCCTTTTCGCCAGTTCAACACCATCTATACGCGGCATATCCATATCAATAAATATAGCTTTATACCGAATAGTTTCACTATCCTGAGCAGCCTTGGTCAACATATCCATGGCGTCGCTAGCTGAATCAGCCTGCGCTACATTTGCTCCCCATACTGTTAGCTGACGCGTCAAAAACTCCCGATGACTGGTATTATCATCAACAATCAGGATATCAGCCCCCTTGATATCGACATCGGGGCTAACCGTTTGAGATTGTTCACTTGTTTCAAGCAAAAGGTTAAATCTGAAACAACTCCCCTTACCCGCCTCGCTTTTAACAGAGATGCCGCCTCCCATCATTTCGCATAACTGCTTAACAATCGCCAGCCCTAGACCACTGCCACCATACCTTCTGGTCGTTGAGGCATCGACTTGAGTGAATGAGTCGAACAACTCCGCTATTTTATCTTTTGGAATACCTATACCGGTATCGGATACTGAACAATTTAGGCGAAGGAGGTCTCGACCATCTGCAGAGAGCTCAGGAGTTAGCGACACTTTCACATAGATCTCGCCTTCGTGAGTGAATTTAATCGCATTACCCACCAGGTTTGATAGAATTTGCCTAATTCTTCCGGGGTCCCCTTTTACCAGGCTATGTTCAACATCAACAACGTCAATAATCAATTCAACATCGTCTTCACAAGGGCGATGACCGATGGCTTCAGAAAATTCGCCAATCATTGAGCGCAAGTTAAACTCTAGAACTTCAATATCCAACTTGCCGGCTTCGATCTTGGAAAAGTCCAGAATATCATTGATCACAGCGAGCAAAGAATGAGCACTCGATCGAGCTAAGGTCACTTGATGATGCTGCTCTTTATTAAGCTCACTATTAATTAGCAGCCCCAACATACCTAAGACACCATTCATTGGTGTACGTATTTCATGGCTCATGCTGGCTAAAAACTCGCTTTTGGCTCTAACAGCAGACTCGGCCTCATCCCGGGCAACGATAAGCTCTTTAGTCTTCTGCTCTAATGCTGCCAATGCATACTTAGATTCTTGATCACTCGCCTCTAAAGCCTTTTCATGCATTTGCCTCATTACCAGCATATGATTGAACGCTTCAGCCAAGCGTCCTATTTCATCATTGCTATCAATCTCGACTCGCTGATCCATCTCTCCTGCCGCAACAGCCATTGTTGCTTCTACAAGCTTTGTAATGGGCCTAGAAACTCGTCGTGCCTGCCACAAAGCCAAGACAATACTAAGCAGCCCGGTCAGTATGACAAATACCGTTACTATCTGTTTTAGCCAATACGCCGAAGCCAAAGCTTCTTTCTTATCTACCTCGCTGATCAAACTCCACTCAATATTAAATATGCGTACCGAGTGATGAATACCAATTACCTCTTCACCATTCGGCCCCACATATTCGAAAGCCTCTTCATAGTCATGCTCCAAGTCATGAGTTTGGAATTCTGAAGTTTTTTTACACCTATAAGCTTTTGATACAACGCCTTCTTCAGCACCTACTGCATGCTCCTTTCGCCACTTTTCGAATTGTTCAGTTGCGATAGTTCGCTCCAGAATCTCTGACTGATCATCGATACTGGTTCTAAGCAAGCCGTCGGCACCGACTAGATAATGTGAAGCATTAATTTTCGCCAAATCTCGTGACAGCAGGTTTATCAATTGCTCTAATCTAATTTGAATAGCAAAAGAACCGATAACTGCGCCGTCACCCGAAAAGATCGGTGCCGCAATAAAACCATCTGGGCGCCCCTTAGATGGCGCATAGCGTTCGATATCTGAAAAAAGCGTTTTCTTCTGTTTGAGTGTTTACTGCACAAGCCACGAAAACTTTGTCTGGGCATAGCGCCCGTCGAAAAGATTGGTACCAAAGTCATCTTCATGCTCAATGGTATACAGAATATTGCCTTGATTATCGATTAAGAATATATCGTAAACATAGGGATAAGCAGCGCCTATCGCAACAATACTGTCTTCCTGGCCTTTTACCCGTGCCTGCCAGTCTGAGCTGTGCACGTAAGTGAATAAATCAGTATTGCTGTGCTCGTAACCCTCTCGAAGTGAAATCAGTAGGTCTTTGTGGGTCGGCACTCCTGCCTGTAAGGTGACATCGGTAAAACGATAGTTGAACCAGCTTCGAATGAAGCGCTCATTAAGGTCAGCGGCCTGAACCAACTCATCAACAGCTGCTTGTCGCAAGCTTGAATAAGCTTGATAATAGCTCATAGAGGCGATCAAGATCATTGGCACGATTGCCAGAACTAAAAACCAGAAAGTCAGCTTGAAGCTAAGAGATTTTCCGAAGCTCTTGGCTACCGGCTCAGACACCTCATTACCAATCAGAATATTAGCCTCACCTTCAGGCACGACGAACCTCACATGTTGAACAGTGAGTTTTGTTATTTTTATTCTTTGCGTACATCAAGACTCTCTAGCAGGTGAAACTTTTAGAAGGCCTTGATTATTTATAGTTCAGGTCACGCAGTATTGCGAGCCACCCAAGCTCTATAATAGGTGCTTGTGACTAACTCTCTACACCACCAAAGGGGCAATCCATCACGGCGGCAACACCTTTTATCAAGTAACTCTGCTTTGCCGTGACAACTGCATCGGATTTGGCAGCCGCGAGCAAACCTTTCAATAACCGTGGTTTTAACAATGGGTAGGCCAAGCCCAAGTCATGCACTGCTCGAGTAAACCTTGCTGATTGGCAGTCACTTATTGGTAGCAAGGTAATCCCGGCAACGCTTGCAGCCTCACAACCTTCTTTGAAGGCTTGCTGATAAGTTGCTTGCTCACGTTCCAAGCCATAATAGACAATACGGGACAGCACAACTTGGTAAAGAGAAGCAATTTTCTTAATGTCTTTATATTTTGGTTTTTCTGGACGCGACAAGCCAAAATATCGATCACAATGCTGCTTAAGGAGCTGGAAAATCAGCCACTCAAAAACATCAATTTTTCCATCAGCATGAATTAGTTCCAGAAACAAAGAACGATAATGACGATATTGCACTAAAGACATCAGCTTTAATGCGGGTATGCTTAGTTCAACAATCTCCAAGCGCTGCTCGGAGTTTAGCTCAGCTAAAGGCTTGATCATGTCAGCAACTGAATCTGCAAGATCACCACCAATCTTTTGAGGTGAACCTTTTTGGCTTGAACTAACGATCTTAAGCTGTTTTTTGACGACAGCTTCCTGCTCATCAAGCAAGACAGCACACATTAAGGCAGGCGCTTCACTGGGTTCGTGAGCTTTACCAACAAGCAAATCATAAGCTGACTTGAAAACACCATCCTGACTAAATGCCGGCTCAAACTCTATCGGTTTATGCTCTACAGGTTTTGCAGATTCAGCTTTTTGCTCGCCTATTGTTGGTTCTACTACTTGCTCACTCCCAGCAAAAGACGATACAGTTTCACCACTACCGGATAAAACACTTGCTTCCCGCTCTAGTGAAGAAGGCTTCATAAAACGGCCGCTCCACCGTGGCATAACTCTGCGAATCCGTTCTTCTAATGGCGGGTGCGTAGCAAAAAACTGGGTGAAGTAGCGCCTAGGAGATCCGATGCGAGAAAAGAACAAGTGGCTCACTTCATGAGCGCCATGATGCACAACTTGTGACTGGGCAGTGGCACCACCAATCAAACTCAAGGCCTCACCAATACCATTGGGGTTTCGGGTAAACTGCACTGCAGAGGCGTCGGCCAAAAACTCTCTCTGACGGCTTACAGCAGACTTTATGATCATGCCAAATAACTGGCCAATCGAGCCAAGTAGCCATAGGCACAAACCAAATGCAAACAGGCCCGCAACCACGCCGCCATTATTTCGGCCATGACCATAGCTACGATAGCGACGCCCTCGTTGACTCGTCATACGCATCACCATATGACCACTTTCACTAATCATTAGAATGCCATGCAAGACAACCAGTAACTTCATGTTCAGGCGCATATCGCCATTAAGAACATGGCTAAATTCGTGAGCAATAACTCCCTGCAGCTGATCTCGGTTAAAAGTATCCAAACAACCTTGTGTGACGCCAATAACGGCATCCTCAACCGACAAACCGGCGGCAAAGGCATTAATACCTGGTTCTTTTTCAAGCAAATAAACTTGTGGCACTGGGATACCCGCGGCCAAAGCAATCTCCTCGACAACATTTAGTAAGCGCTTTTCCTGAGCCTGGCTTGAGTTTGTCAGAACAGGTCGACCGCCCAAAGCTTCAGCGACAACCCTTCCTCCGTCTCGCAAAGAGAGCCATTTGAACAGCATAGCCATCGCCAAGACGCCTACGACGAGAAGCGTCGTCCAGGTAAATTTTTTCCAACCTAGTGCGGTGATCAGGTTTTCGCACCACTGAAAAATGTTCCCGCCTGCATCAGCAATCGGATTCACTCCATCCAGTGCATACTCTGGGTTACTGTATAAAACGAAAAACGCGACACAGAGGTTTGTAAGCAAAACCAATAAGACGACAGCAATGGTAAACAATGCCAACAACCATAAGGTTTGTTTCCTGGCATCATCTTGCGCTTTATAGAAGTTCATTGTCTAGAATGAAACTTTGGGAGCCGATTGAATTTGTGCCGAGTCTTCAAACTCTAGAAGCGTCGCGTCTTCTCTGTGACCAAAGCTGGTAGCAAAAAGGTTTTGAGGGAAGCTTTGACGATATTGATTATATTCAGTAACTGAATCATTAAAGGACTGACGCGCAAAGGACACACGATTCTCGGTGCTAGTCAGCTCTTCAGAAAGCTGGCTCATGTTATCACTAGCCTTCAGTTCCGGATAAGCCTCTACAGCCACATTTAGACTTCCTAAAGCACTTTGTAATAAACCTTCACTTTTAGCAAGTTCCTGCAACGCTCCCGCACTAGAAGGATTAGCGGATGCTGCTTTAAGGCCTGCCAGAGCTTGATTACGAGCCGATATAACCGCTTCCAGCGTTTCACGCTCATGTGTTAGATAAGCCTTAGCCGTCTCGACTAGATTAGGAATCAAGTCATAACGACGCTTAAGCTGAACTTCAATTTGAGAGAAAGAGTTTTGATAGCGATTTTTTAAAGCTACCAAGGTATTGAAAATACGAATGATATAAAAAATCGCAAAAATGATAATGAAGGCTGTTACTAAACTGCTGATATCCATATTTAATCCCGTCACTTGGCGCACCAGTTACAGTGCAATATTCAATTGATCGAGATATCCCTATAAGCAAAAACAGTATAGGCGCATTAAGCGCCTAGCTCCTATCTTTTACTTAAGCTTGCGAGCTATGATAGGCCCACTCAAGCCAAGGCATAAGCGCGTCAACGTCGCTGCTCTCGATCGTACCTGCACACCAGATTCGTAGGCCATCAGGAGCATCGCGATATGAGCCTATATCGTAGGCTACACCTTCCTGCTCTAGCAATGCGACCATCTTCTTCAGTGCGTCTTTTTCTAAGTCTAGCACCAAACAAACACTTGTATTGGAACGAGTACTTTTATTTTCAGCCAAAAAGTGAATCCAATCATGCGCATCAACAAAACGCTCAACAGCAGCCAAATTCTCTTCTGAGCGCTTGATCAAAGCAGGTACCCCGCCCAAGCCATCAACCCAGGATAAAGCATCTAAATAATCGGCAACACAAAGCATTGACGGAGTATTAATAGTTGAACCTTTAAAAATACCTTCAACCAACTTCCCTGCCTTGGTCATACGGAATAATTTGGGCATTGGCCAAGGTGGCGTATAGCTTTCCAAGCGCTCGACAGCTCGAGGGCTAAGTATCAGCATGCCGTGAGCACCTTCACCGCCAAGTACTTTCTGCCAGCTAAATGTGATTACGTCCAGTTTTTCCCAGGGCATATCCATGGCAAACACTGCCGAGGTTGCATCACAAATCGTCAAACCTTCACGATCGTCAGCTATCCAGTTGGCGTCTTCAACTTTGACACCCGAAGTCGTGCCATTCCAGGTAAATACAATATCGTGAGAAGAAGAAGCTTGAGAAAAATCAGGGAGTTTACCGTAGTCCGCTTCGTAGAGAGAAACATCATCCAACTTCAGCTGTTTTGTAATGTCGGTTATCCAGCCTTTACCGAAGGATTCCCACGCAAAAACATCGACAGGACGAGCACCGAGCATCGACCACATCGCCATTTCCATTGCTCCGGTATCAGAACCCGGTACTACACCCACTCGATAACCTTCAGGCAAACCCAATAAACGCGCCGTTTCAGTACAGCATGCTTCCAATGCTGTCTTACCAATCTTGGCGCGATGAGATCGACCTAAGGTATCTAATTGGAGCTGGTTAACGTCATAACCAGGCCTTTTACTACAAGGCCCTGATGAAAAGTTTGGGTTATTTGGTTTAATGCTTGGTTTTTGAATTGGCACAGCGCTGATCTCTGACTAAATAGATTAGAAAAATTTGCGCTATCCTATCATTTTTAGGGCTGTTAGGGTAAAGGCTTGACGTAGATTGTTATTTTTTAATCATCGCTTTTACTGTATTAATGACCGCGGCCTTAAAACACTACAACCCTGTATTTTTCGTTCAAGAGGTAGCGCGATATCCACCAGTCAATAAGTCACTTACCCGCTTTTGATTTATTCCAAATAGCACTGTTCACATTTCGGTCGCTTTCGCTGTTTGAGTCTTCCTTACTATGGACGGGAGATGCAGGAACCGCAGTCTCATCAGCATCTGTGCTATCACGGTATTTTCGCTGCATGCCCTGAATAAACTTGCGCAGCATTTGATCTTGCAGCTCACGATAATGTTTGTGGCCTACTTTACGAAAGAATGCGCTCAACTCGGATTTGCTGACACGATAGCCACCTAATGCCATTAGCTCACAAATATCATCGTCTCGAAGGTTCAGCGCAATCTTCAGCTTACGCAAAATAATATTATTATTTAAACGACTTTCGGGCAAAGCTTGAGGACCATCTTTCTTGCCACGCAACTTATTAATCATACCATTGAGAAAACTGGCAAACTTTTTATCTGGACAGTTAACGAAGTCTGGATCATCGTCTTTCTTTAGCCATTGACTTATGTGCTCTCGAGTTACAGCGCATTCTGCACTGGCCCACAGCGCAATCATTTGTCGATCATTATATTCAAAGGTATAGCGCAAGCGGCGAAGGATATAGTTATTGGTCAAAACAGTCTCGCAAGTTATTGCCCCTATCTTCTCGGGGCCGTAAATTATTACAACAGGCTAACATATTTTCGTGCAGACAATCCCTTCAGCATCAAATCCAATCGCGTTAGCTTCAGCACTATATTGTTCGATTAGAAAACTTTGTTAGAAACTCACTGCTTTTAGGGTGACTACTCTTTATATGAACACCTACAATAAAGCCATCAGGTGTAATAAGTGAATGCCTTACCGTTCCTAGCGCTGTAATATCGTAACGACGACCTTTATAGAATGCATTGATATCAACTTTAACCAAAGCCCGCTCTTGAATGCTTACCGGTGAGGTCAACGCAATCCCTGCTTCACTCAGATCTTTCGTTGTACACTGGATCGTCTGCTGACTTTTTAAGGTCACAAGCACCGGCCAGCGAACCTCCCTACGCGAATGCAAGCGCCTGTTTGAATCATCCCACTGCCCTTGTATAAAAACTTTTTCATCACCCTGAACTCGCGGCTTAGATAAGGCATTTTGACTTTGAAGTGATTCTTCAGTTTGTGCCTCAACACTCTCCCTTTCATGCGCTTTCACATTCTCATGAGATGATTCCTCCATAACCTGCACTTTAGGCTTATTGTTTCTTTTAGTGGCAGGTGGAGCGTTAAGCACATTGCGCCCCGCAAACTCCTTGTCATGAAGCCCTAAGGCCTCATCAACATTCATCACGACAGTTAACATTTCATCATCCGAAGACTTATGCTCCGAATCTATTAAAATAAAATCAAATTGAGCAAAATGAATAACCGTGTTGTGAGTCAATAATACCTCACTATTAATACGCTGCTTGTTTACAAAAGTACCATTAGTAGACTGAAGGTCTCTCAAAAATAAGCGACCGTCTTTGCTTATTATCTCGGCATGTTCACGAGAAATACCAGAGCGCAGAACAACCATATCAATTGACTTATTTCTGCCAATAACAAAGGGAAACTTAGTGATGGGTATTTTCTTGACCGCCCCAGTTTCGTCCAAACTTCCTTTCAAGTGCCAAAGTGCCAAAGTGCCATAAAATAAACTCAGTATTAATCGACATAAAACTTCTTCAGTATAAGAGCCATGCTGAAAAACACATAACTGAGCACCAAAGTTATTGGTAATAAAAGTCCATTACCGCTACCCACCCTTTGATCGCTATCGTCAGTTTAATAATGCGCATGAATCCAGGAACTATTTAAACCCAAGAAGCTCAGCCAAATGACGCTAGTTAAGCATTCTGCTACAATCTAAAGTACTAACTACTTAAATATAGGGGACCTCACTTTGCGCCAAATCAGCTTATTAATCTGCTGCATATCACTCATTACTTTTAGCAGCCTAAGTTTGGCCAAGCCTCTCGCCAGCAAAGATAAGATCAATAAAGTCAGTGACTACTTTATGAGCCAAGTCGTTCAAGCGGAATATGACAGCGCTTATTCGCTTATGTCTGCTTATATTGGCGTCAGTCCTGAGCAGTTTGAGGAACGTGGCAAAAAGATCTCCCACGATATGAAGATGCTTGAAGCACGTCAGGGCAAGCCGCTTTCCTTTGCACTTTTGAAGCAAGAGTCGGTCGGGGAGCATTTCTATAAAATAAGCTATTTGCTGAAGTACCCTTCAGCCGCCTTAGTTTGGGAACTAAATTACTACCAGCCTCAAGAAGGTTGGAACCTGGTTGATATTAGTTTCAACACCAACATTAATGCTTTGTTTGAGTAGGATATACGGTAAAGAAATTAGCTATTTTACTTATAGCGCTTGCGCTCGAAGTAAAATAGCCTTCATTTCATCCGGGTTTTTGGCGGTATCACCCTCTACAGAATGTTGCTGATAACCTGGCAGATAGTAACTAACCAAACGGCTAATCCAGAACCTTAAGGCGCCAAGCTCAAGACACCTGGGCCAAACCTCTCGTTCCCTGTCAGTCCAGGGTCGATGCGACTGATAAGCCTGAGTTATTGCTCTCAGCAAGCCCTCATCATAATCTCCTTTCGATGCATTCCACGCCCAATCATTCGCCATCACCGCCAAGTCAAATAACAAGGTAGCCTGACAGGCATGATAGAAATCAATGACCCCTGAAACCTCATCCCGCCGAAACAAGACATTGTCACGAAATAAGTCGCCATGAACGATACCCTGAGGGCAGTCTTGGGTGGCACTTCCATATTCATTGCTATATCTGAATATTGACTGCTCTAGTAAGTCAAAGTCTTCTTCTGGCATAGCACTCTGTTGCAAAAGCGCCTTCTGCGCCAACATCCAATCGCTATCTCGCGCTAAAGGGCGACTTCTTGGAAAGTCCCTTAAAGCCAGGTGCATACTTGCCAGATATTCAGCCATCGCCTCACACTGTGTAACCTTGGGTTTGCCCACTGCCTTACCAGACAAGCATTGAACGATCATTCCAGGCTTTTGCTCAAGTTCGAAAATTGCTTCGCCTTGCTTAGTCAATACTGGCGCAGGAACTTTAAAACCTTCTCGGGCCAGGTGCGTCGTCAGCTCATTGAAAAAGGGTAAAGTGTTTTTTTCCATGCTCTCGAAAAGAGTAAGAACATACCTCACGGCGCCTTTATCCGCTTCTTCGCCCCCGCTTTTTGGGTAGGTATCTAGAAAATAATTGGTATTCTCAATACCAGCGCTAATCTCGCTAAAGCCAACAAGCTCACCTAAGTCATATGACTCGAGAAGCTTGTCTATTTGTGAACGAGTCAATTGAGTGTAAACAGCCATCTATTCCTTCCTTACCGAATATATACCTATCTTAGCCTAAGCAATGTATTTTAATTGTACTAAATCTGATTTTTTTGGAAAAAAAAGCTACAATACGCGCCCTCTGGAAGTTTATCGAAGTTGACCGTTTT
This sequence comes from Oleiphilus sp. HI0117, assembly GCF_001635235.1. Classification (NCBI taxonomy): domain Bacteria; kingdom Pseudomonadati; phylum Pseudomonadota; class Gammaproteobacteria; order Oceanospirillales; family Oleiphilaceae; genus Oleiphilus; species Oleiphilus sp. HI0117. Next base: position 22,069 of record NZ_LWGA01000842.1, read on the forward strand.
TACTATTTTTTGTTCAGGTGGCATCAAAATACCTGACTAAATTACTTGGTTATTATATAATTCGCTAAATTCTATGACACCAGCTTGATAAAAAACCTGTTTTATCAAACGGATATATCTTATTTTTGGGAGAGCTTAAAAGCATGTCTGACTCCGATAAGGCCGTAAAAGACCTGATTAAACGAGAGTATGAGCATGGGTTTGTGACCGATATTGAGTCAGAAACCTTTGAACCCGGATTAAACGAGGATGTCATTCGTCGTATTTCGGCAAAAAAGAATGAGCCTGAGTGGTTACTAGAGTGGCGTTTGAAAGCTTATCAAAGCTGGCTGGATATGGAACAACCCGAATGGCAGCAGGTAAACTTCCCGGAAATCGACTTTAACGACATCGCTTATTTTTCCGCTCCCAAAAACCCGGACGATGCGCCGCAAAGTTTGGATGAAGTCGACCCTAAACTGCTCGAAACTTACGAGAAACTGGGCATACCATTACATGAGCGTGCTCGTTTGGCAGGTGTTGCAGTTGATGCTGTTTTCGACAGTGTCTCTATCGGTACTACCTTCAAAGAGAAGCTTACGGAAGCTGGCGTTATCTTCTGCCCTATTTCTGAAGCAGTTCACGAATACCCCGAGCTAGTCAAAAAGTATTTAGGAAGTGTTGTCCCCCAACGTGACAATTATTACTCGGCACTTAACTCTGCCGTATTCAGTGACGGCTCCTTTGTATATATCCCGAAAGGCGTTCGCTGCCCACTTGAACTATCCACTTATTTCCGTATCAATGAAGCAAACACCGGGCAGTTCGAACGAACATTGATCGTTGCCGATGAAGGCAGCCATGTCAGCTATCTTGAAGGCTGTACCGCACCGATGCGTGACGAGAACCAGCTTCATGCAGCCGTTGTGGAACTCGTCATTCTTGATGACGCCGAGATCAAATACTCAACGGTTCAAAACTGGTACCCAGGTGATGAAAATGGTCAGGGTGGTATCTACAACTTTGTGACCAAGCGCGCGTCTTGTATCGGTAAAAACTCCAAGGTTAGCTGGACTCAGGTTGAGACCGGCTCAGCAATTACCTGGAAGTATCCAAGCTGTATTTTGCGAGGTGATAACAGTGTTGGTGAATTCTACTCTGTGGCACTGACCAATAACTTCCAGCAAGCTGACACCGGAACAAAAATGATTCACTTGGGTAAAAACACCTCAAGCACTATCATTTCTAAAGGTATTTCAGCCGGTAAGAGTGACAGCAGCTATCGCGGTTTGGTTCGTATTGGCCCTGGCGCCGAGAACGCTCGAAACTATACTCAGTGTGACTCGCTATTGATTGGTGATAAGTGTGGCGCTCACACTTTCCCTTACATCGAAAGTAAGAATAAATCAGCAGTCGTTGAACACGAAGCCACCACATCGAAAGTTAGTGATGACCAGCTGTTCTTGTGTCAGCAACGTGGCATTGATGCGGAACATGCAGTATCAATGATCGTTAACGGATTTTGTAAAGAAGTATTTAAAGAGCTACCGATGGAATTTGCTGTCGAAGCAACAAAACTATTAGAAGTCAGCCTTGAAGGCTCCGTCGGTTAATAAGACTCTAAATCAATTAAAATACAATGGCCCCTGCCCTGGCGGGGATGACCAAAAGCATTAAAGAGAGAGACAATGCTAAAGATCGAAAATTTACATGCCAATGTTGAAGGCAAACAAATCCTGAAAGGCTTAAACCTTGAAGTGAAGGCAGGCGAAGTTCACGCGATTATGGGGCCAAACGGCTCGGGTAAAAGTACTTTATCGCAAGTGCTTGCAGGCAATGAAGCTTATGAAGTAACAGACGGCAGTATCGACTTCGAAAGCAAAGATTTGCTAGACATGTCAACTGAAGACAGAGCACGTGAAGGTGTCTTTCTAGCTTTCCAATATCCGGTTGAGATTCCTGGCGTTAGCAACCTGCAATTTATGAAAACTGCGATCAATAATATTCGCCAGCACCGCGGTCTGGACGAAATGAACGCGGCTGAATTCATGAAGCAAGCCAAAGCAAAGATTCAGCAAGTTAACCTAGACCCATCTTTCTTGAAGCGTGGTGTCAATGAAGGTTTCTCTGGCGGTGAAAAGAAGCGTAATGAAATCATGCAAATGCTAATGCTTGAACCATCACTCGCGATTCTTGACGAAACCGACTCCGGACTAGACATCGACGCACTTAAAGTGGTTGCTGACGGCGTTAATGCTCTGCGCTCACCAGAGCGTGCAGTAGTCATGGTCACTCACTACCAGCGTTTACTTGATTATATCGTTCCTGACTACGTTCACGTTCTTGCTAACGGCCAGATTATTAAGTCTGGTGGTAAGGAACTCGCGCTTGAGCTTGAAGAAAAGGGCTACGGCTGGTTAGGCATCGAAGAAGACAAAGCTTAGGGACACGGTAATGACCTTATTAAGTGATATTGATTTCGGTCTAAATAAGTCTTCTGACTTACCCGAGTCACTGAAAAAATATAGCGAAGAAAGTATGGCAGCCCTGTCACAAACGGCTGTGCCTACCCGAAAAACCGAAGCCTGGAAATACTCAGCGAAGCACTTGAAGCTTCCTGAAAGCTTTTCACCAGCAACGGCCATCGCTACCCCCTACCAAGTGAGCTACGAGCTTGATTGCAACACGATACTGATCGCCAATAATAATGCGCCAAGCTATGACGCTGATGCCTTGTCACAAGCGGGTATCACCATCAAAAGTTTGTCTTCTCTTGATGAGAAAGAGTGCGAGCTTGTCGCCAATAGCATAAGTAATTCTGCAGAGCATTTGCTGTTTGCAAAACTGAATGCGGGTTTGATGCAAGATGGCTTGTTCATCAACGTTGCGAAGAATACTCAACTGGGCAAACCACTCAAGTTGGTTTTTCATAGCAATGCTAGCGGCCTGAGCCAGCCACGCGTTTTCATTAACGTTGAAGCAAATGCCGAAGCAACCTTTATTGAAGAACTCGTCATTGACGCCGAAGAAGGTGCTCAAGGGCTTGTTAACAGTGTATGTGACCTGCGTATTGCTGATAATGCTCATGTAAAGTACTTGCGTATGAACCTTGAATCTACGCCAGCCAAGCAAATCGGTTTTACCGGTGTCGCGCTCTATCGTAACGCTAACTTCAAGAGCTACTCTTTAGGTTTGGGCAGCCAAGTGGGTCGTCACGACTTGCACGTGCAGATGTTAGAAGCAGGTGCTGAGTGTGATCTTAACGGTGTTACTGTCACCACCGGTCAGCAGCATTACGATAACCATACCTGTATCGAACATATTGCACCAAACTGCACCAGTAATGAGACTTACCGTTGTATTGCCGACAATAAGTCCCATATCGTCTTTAATGGCCGAATTCACATTCACCCGGACGCACAGAAGACCTTAGGTTCAATGAGTAACAAGAACCTTCTTCTTTCATCGTCTGCTGAAATCGATTCCAAGCCCGAGCTGGAAATTTATGCCGATGACGTGAAATGTGCTCACGGTACAACCATTGGTCAGTTAGACGAAACTGAACTGTACTACCTTAAAACGCGTGGCGTAACGCATGAACAGGCTCGCCTGATGCTAACCCTCGGTTTTGTATTGGAAGTGGTTCGGGCAGCCCCAATTGAAGCTATTGCAGACTTCTGGGAGCAGCAACTGGCAGAGCTGTTAAGTTACCCTTTAGATTAAATGATCGCGTCGTTAGTGCACCTGCGTCATAAAGAGCTATCAAGGTATTGAGTGATAAATGAATATTGAAAGTATTAGAGAACAATTCCCTATTCTAAACCAAGAGGTCAATGGCAAGCCTTTGATCTACCTTGATAGTGCCGCCAGTGCACAAAAGCCCGAAGCGGTGCTCGAAAGCATGGCGAACTACTATCATCATGATAATGCCAACGTACACCGAGGCGCGCACACCTTGGGTGACCGTGCAACGGCTGGTTTCGAAGGTGCACGCGAAACAGTTCGTCAATTTCTCAATGCAAACTCAACCAAAGAAATCATTTGGACCAAAGGAACAACTGAAGCCATTAACCTGATTGCTAACGGTTTGGCAAGTCAGCTAGAGCCTGGTGACGAGATCATCGTTAGCCGCATGGAGCATCACGCCAATATCGTTCCCTGGCAATTAGCGGCGGAGAAATGCGGTGCGCAAATTAAAGTACTCGATTTTGACGAGAACGGTGAGCTATCACTTTCCCAAGTTGATGAGTTGATTAACGAGAAAACCAAAGTCATCGCTGTCACCCACGTATCCAATGTCCTGGGCACGATTAACCCTGTTAAAGAAATCATTGAAAAAGCAAAGGCTGCCAATATCATCACCGTTATCGACGGTGCCCAGGCAGTGCCTCATTTCAAGGTCGACGTTCAGGCTTTAGACTGTGATTTTTATGCTTTATCCTCACACAAATTATTTGGCCCAACCGGTATCGGCGTGCTTTACGGCAAAGAAGCTCGCTTAGAAGCGCTTCCTCCTTATCAAGGTGGTGGCGAAATGATAGAGCGCGTTAGCTTTGAGAGGACTACCTTCAACCAGCTACCCTATAAATTTGAAGCCGGTACACCAGCGATATCCGAAGCCATTGGTTTAGCTGCAGCCATTGACTACATGGACTCTTTAGATAGAGAAGCGATCGAAACTCACGAACAAAAATTACTGGCACGTGCCCATGAATTAGCTGCAACGATACCCGGGCTAAGAATCATCGGCACAGCAAAAAACAAAGTACCCGTGATGTCCTTCCTGATTGAAGGATTACACCCTAGCGATATCGGCACCTTGCTCGACCAGCAAGGCATAGGCATCCGCACCGGACACCACTGCGCAATGCCGCTAATGGATCATCTTTCAATCCCCGGTACGGCTCGCGCATCCTTTGCTTTTTATAATACCGAACAAGAAGTCGAGCAGCTATTTGTTGCGCTAGAAAAAATTCAGCGCATGTTCGCTTGATACAGCATTAATAGGTACCATTATGTCTCTGGCAACATTTGATCCGAAAGTTGAAATCACTCTGAGTGAATCAGCAATTTCACATATATCCAAGCAGCTTGAAAAAGCACCTGATAAGAAAGGTTTGCGCCTATATCTTGAAACCAGTGGTTGCTCCGGTTTTATGTATGAAACCGATCTTTGCGAAGCACCTGAAACGGATGACCGAGTCTTTAATATTACCGACTCTCTGCAGCTATTTGTGCCTAACAAAGACTTACCCATGCTGAACGGCACCCAAATCGACTTTATCACGGTCGGCCTGAATTCAATGTTTCAATTTAAGAACCCTAATGTCACAGGCGAATGTGGCTGCGGTGAAAGTTTTTCAGTTACTGAAGAGTCTTAAGATATGGAAAGAGAAGTAGTTGTCACCAACCGTGAATGTGAAGCCCGGCTAGTACCCGCCGGTACTGAGATCATGGTTCCCAAGGGCTCTTTTGTCACCATTACCCAATCGCTTGGAGGCACTTATACGGTTGCAGTCAATGGTAACCTTGCACGCATTGAAGGCAAAGATGCTGATGCGCTAGGCAAAGAAGTGGCTGTATCCAGTTTTGAAACCCCCTCCGATGGCAGCGTTAGTAAAGACCAGGTATGGGAAGCCTTACGTGAATGCTATGACCCTGAAATTCCGGTTAATATGGTCGAGCTCGGTCTTATCTATGACTGCAAAGTTGTAGAAAATGAAGTCAAAATCAACATGACCCTCACTGCCCCTGGCTGCGGTATGGGGCCATCCATGATTGCCGATGTCGAGCGTAAAGTTGGCCAAGTACCGAACGTAGACAAAGTCAGCGTAGAGCTAGTATTCGACCCTCCCTGGAGTAACGACATGCTCACCGATGAAGCGAAATTAGAGTTGGGTATGTTGTAGGCCGCGGTTCAACCCGACAATCTCCGAGGCATACTCTAACTCACAACTAATACCAAGTTCCTGCATTGTCGGGCTAAAGCCCGACCTACATACAGCATGTTAACAGGGTAAAATCACCCCTTAAGAAAGCCTCGATCTGTATGATATAATCCCGCCCTCGGAATCATCGTTTATCACTTTAGGTCGTATTAATGAGTCAAGCTGCTAATCCAGACATGTTTAAAAACAACCCTTTTGGTACCGAAACTACGGATGCCGATATCCTTGAGGCTTTCGAATTTCTGGATGACTGGGAAGAACGTTACGCATATATCATCGACCTAGGTAAATCACTCCCGGCATTTCCTGAAGCAGAGAAGACTGAACTAAACCTGGTCCATGGCTGCCAAAGCCAAGTCTGGCTTGTTCACAACTTTGACGAAGCCAGCAACAAGCTTTTCTTTTTAATTGAGAGCGACGCCATTATCGTCAAAGGCCTTGCCTCTGTTGTACTGGCGACACTTAATGCACGCTCACCTGCCGAAATCGTCGCTAAAGATGTTGAAGCAATATTCAATGACATGGATCTGATGCGTCATATCAGCCCAACCCGAGGCAATGGCTTGCGCTCTATGCTTGAACGCATGAAGAATATCGCTGGAAATTTTTAGTTTTTAACGAACGTAAGCAGAGGGTTCCACCCCTTATATGGACTCTCCGTGCTAACCCGCCAGCGAGCCGTGGAAGGCTCTGCCTACGGTCTACTCGGTTAAGAGCCATTTAATTATTTCCCTTCAGTTTCTCATTTTCCTTATGTAGCTTGCGTTTCATTCGTCCCAAACCAAACATCACAAAACCAATAGCAAAAGGTACTGAAATACCGGTAACCAGCGTGCTGCTTTCGATTAAGCCGCCTGATTTTGCAGACTCTGCGACGTACTTCACCAAGCCAACCAGATAATAACTGATCGCTGCTACAGATAAGCCTTCAACAGCCTGTTGCATACGCAGCTGCAGCTTGCCACGGCGGTTCATGGACTGCAGTAAATTCTGGTTCTGCGATTCTATTGTGAGGTTCATGCGCGTTCGCAGTAATTCACTGGCTCTATCAATTCTGCGCGACAAGTCATCCAAATCTTTCTCTATGGTTTCACATGTTAAGTAAGCTGGCGTTAAACGACGACTTAGAAACTCACTCAGTGTCTGTAAGCCGCAAACCTCGCTTTCCTTTAACTCTTCGAGCCTGCTCATCGCTAAATGGTAGTATGCTTCAGTCGCTGAGAAGCGATAATTTGTTTCCGATATTGTCTGTTCAATCTGCGCAGATAAGTGGGTCAACGCTCCCATCAAACGACGTTCGTCATCAAGGTTTTTAATCTCAGTGATATTCTGAATGATCTCAGCCAGATTCAAGTTCATTAGATGAATATTCGGCCCTGTCTGCTTAGCAATCGGAAACGACAACAAAGCCATCATTCGATAGGTTTCCAACTCCAATATTCGACGCACCAAGCGGCCGGTCTGACAAGGATTCAAGCCCTTATTAACGATCAGAAAGCGCCCCATGGAGTCACTATGAATCCGGTACGCTGTCCAAACCTGTGCCTGTTTATCGCGAACGAAGCAACTTAGTAAGCGATGCCCCTCAAAATTATTACGCATGGCATCTACGGCGGATTGTGAGCTTTCATAATTATGAGATTGCTCTTCTTCTACCTCGACATGCAAACCACTAATCACCTTACCAGGAATCGCTTCCAACCACTCAGAAGGCAGTAATGAAAGCCCTGTCTTTTCAAAAGGTTGACTTTCTAACTGATGAATAAAGGTATAAGTTGAAAACTCGGTATGACGTTCCCAGCGAAACTCGAAACCACCGAAGTCTTGATAGTAGCAAGAAGCTTCTTCAGTCGGTGGATTAACACTATAGCGGGCACACAAGTTACATATATGCTGATATTCCCCTAAACGAAAGTCGACGCCAGTCTGCTCTACTTGATGCAGTACCGATAATTGAGAAACCCTGGCAGGAGAGGAAATAACCGGAAAGGGGCGCGTATGCAGCTCGTTAAACAGATGGTCACGCTGGTCGTAAAAGGTAATATTGTGTGGAACGCTCTGCCCCATAAAAAATCCCTGACTTATCTAAACATGCCAGAACTTTATCATATAGACACTAAGCGTATGTGGATTTATATCAATTTAAGGAGGGATTAGTACTGGCCAGAGCTTTGTTAAGTACACTTTGTAAATCTTCCAGGCGTAAGGGTTTTGCAAGAAAGTGCTCCATACCTGCCTCCAGACAGCCTTCCTGATCTTCCTCAAAAGCATTTGCCGTCACCGCAATCACCGGTTTGTCGTATCCAAGTTCACGTATTTGGCGAGTCGCGTCAAGACCGTTCATTATAGGCATACGTACGTCCATCAGGAGAATATCAAAATTATCGTCCTGTTTTATTCTATTCACCGCATCAAGACCGTCCCTTTCTACTTCGCAGTTAGAGATACCTAGTGAATTTAGTAATGCCTCGAGCATCACACAGTTCATTTCAACATCATCAACAATCAGCACCCGTACAGCAGAATAATCAACATCGTTCAGTGAATTGCTTGCGATATCCGGGTCTTGGTCTGTTTGTGGTTCTTCAACAAGCTCAACCGGCAGATAAACAGCCATTGTCGTACCCTTACCAAGCGAGCTATATACCTGTATATCTCCTTCCATTCGTTCAACAATACGACGAGTGATAGCCAGACCTAGACCCGTCCCCTCCATATGCTTTTGCGTATCATCACCCACCTGAACAAAATCCTGAAATAAACGTTTTTGGTTCTCTTCCGAAATACCATTTCCAGTATCACTCACCTGAATTTTCAACTGCCCATCACCTAGCATACTCATACTTAGCCCAATATGGCCTTGCTCCGTGAACTTTGCCGCATTAGATAGGAGGTTAAGAATAACTTGTGACAGGCGGTTAGGGTCGGTATTGATAAAAATAGGTTCATCAGCACCCGAGATAGAAAACTGAACCCCCTCTTGCACACGCGGTTTTATCAAACGATAGAGTTGACGCAGGCACTGTGAAAGATCAAAAACCTCTAGGTTCAGAGAAACGCCCTGCGACTCAAATTTACTGAAATCCAATACATCATTAATAATTGAAAGTAAAAGTTCACCA
>NZ_LWGA01000843.1:0-2660 GCF_001635235.1 Oleiphilus sp. HI0117
TGGCAGGAAAGCACCTCATGCCACTTCTGGGCATGTTGTCAAAAACCAAAAGCGGTCTTCCTGTTCCCACCCAGCTTTTCTGGGACGCAGTGAGCACTAACGATGTATCGGCTCAGACACGGTTTAATGAACTTAATACAGGCTTGGATATTGAACAGCTACTACGCGATTGTGTTGAGCCAGACTTGATCAAACGCTTTATCTCAATGCGAAATAATCAGCAGCAACATCAGCTTGTTCGCAGCGCAGAGCAATGCAAAATCGCCTTGTCCTCAGCCGATAGGGTTTCAAGCTCACTTGAGTTTATCGAAGATGGGCTGAGTCAAGACGTAAAGCTAGAGCAGTTTGCTGAAGCAATTGACCGACCCTTGATGAAAATGCTGAGCTTGATGGAAGAAGCGATTACACAAGCGCAAACACAACCCGATCTAATTTTTATAACGGGGGGATCGGGTCAGTCCCCTGTTATTCGTAAAGCAATTCACAATAAATTTGGTGACATCGAGGTGCTTGATGGCGACCACTTCGGCAGTGTCGCATCGGGTTTAACCGTTTGGGCGAATCAAATATTTTAATTGCAGAGTCTGTTCGCTGAACTCATTTACTGATATTTGGCTGCCGTAATAAACTCACCAAAGGCCTCACACCAAACAATGACTGAGCTAAAGTCAGCTATATTGGTGCCCTGAGGCACTTTGACGACAAAGTTTTCGAAGGTTGTCACGTCACCAACTTGAAGCATTGACGACTTCAAGCGCTGAAAATCAAGCTCGGTTTCTACGAACTCTTTAGAAAGATAAAGCTTATAGTCTGGCCCGGGAGCCAGTTGGCCAGCTAAAGAAATGTACTCAGTGTTAAGCGAAACGATGCCTTCGCCCCAGTGAAAGGTGTCGCTATCCTCTAGGTCTCTTTTAAACTTCCCGGTATATCGCGCTTGCGAAGAAATCTCTGAGATCATTGACTCTGAAGGCGCAGTCGGTGCCGTTAGAATTGGCAGGATATATATCCCCAAACCGATACCCAATGCGCCTATAGATAAGTGGCTTGCTAAGAGTAAAGTAATTGTTTTTAGTTTCATAAAGAACCTGTTGCTTGGTCTGGTTATGTTTATTTTGTTGCGATTCCAATGAGAAGGGCAATGACCCCAACAATCAATTCAGCCCATGTATTTTTGTACTTCGTATCATGTGCTTTTTCTCTGTAATAAGCTGATTCTTCATAAGCTCTTTCCATCGACTCAATATTATCTGGAGTACCAGGGAGACTTCCAATTTTAGAAGCTTGTTGATTAGCGCGCTCAGATCTTTCCTCATAAGTTTTTGCCCGAGCGAGCCTTTCTTGACTTGTGGTTGCACAGCCGAACAGCAGTGTTAGAGATAAAATAAAGATGGTGTTTTTGATCAATTGATATATTTCCCTATAAAGATTGTCTAACGCTGCGTTAACCGAAGGCGAGTTCGGTAGGGCGCTTGGTTAAACTCTTACTGAAGTTTTCCATATTTGGCTAGAATTTGTTTATATTCATCAGTTGTCTTGAACTTCGTCAGCTCCTCACTGAATCTCAATGACAGCTCTTCAAGCCCTGGCTTCTTCGCAAAAGCTAAATAATTTCCGCCAGGGCAATAACGCTTACTCCCAACGATAGTTAATTGATCCAAAATACCCATCTCCCGAGCTTTATGAAAGCCAACTAGCTCGACACCTATTGCTAAATCGATGCGACCCAGTAACAGCATATTCAAGCTTTGTTCCAAAGTTGGTACTCGCGATGCATTCTCTAATAGGTGAGAATTGTGTAACTCATCACAATATTTATAGCCAAGAATTGCCCCCACACGCAGGTTTTTAGGGTTATTTAAGTCAATAGAAGAAATAGAGTTTGTTGCTTTCTTAAAAAATACAGTAACGCCTTTAGACACTGGCTCACTAGGAAAGTGTAGGAATTCCTTTCTTTCTTCAGTTATAGAAGCGGCTAGTATTGCGTCAGCTTTTTTGTTTTTAACTAAACCCAAGCAGCGTTTTCATGGCAATAATCGAATATTAGCTGTTACGCCAAGCTTCTGAAATACTGATAACGCAACTTCTACGTCGGTTCCCACCACTTTATTATCTTCTTCATAGGCAAATGGAGGCCATGGATCTGTGACAATGTCTATTGCTTCATTTGCCCACGCCAACTGTACACAAAGTAAAGCAATTATGAACAATAAGAACTGATTTACTGACAACTTCATATCTGCCCCTTGATCATCAGTGTAGAAAAATGCGAGTTACTAGCTTAGTTGAAAACCCCCTCTTAGGAAACTTAACGATGCCCCTATGAGGCCTTGTTAGCTGCTTTTTGCATACTTTGATTTTAACCGTTTATGACGATGAGCAAATATTGATTGAAATACTGGTTTAAATAAATAACCTAAAAAGCCTAATTTACTTTTGAAATAAACGACATCTCTTATTTTTGCCCCTGAACCATCAGCTGAAATAGTTCGCTCATGTGACCACACATTATTGAGCATAGTTTTTGATGATTCGATAAAACCCATGCTATTGACCGATCTAAATTTAAATCGGTGTAAATCAACCGGGATGAACCCAAATAATAAGATTATGCTCGAAAATATATCGTCATTTACTGGCCACTCAGATATTGGTTTTGCCGC
>NZ_LWGA01000844.1:0-3493 GCF_001635235.1 Oleiphilus sp. HI0117
AAGATCGTTTAGTGCAGGCGATACAAGACAACCCGAAGGATTTGGAGAACTTATTGCTGCAAACTTTGCCCATCAACGAAACTGTGCAAAAAGAATTCTGTGTCTGGCGAGACTTTTGGCAGCGGGCCGGAGATTCTCAAGCTTTGCAGCAAACTCAAACACACTGGATAAAGGACTGGGTAGCCGGTATTTCCGGTTTCATCGAGAAAGCACAGGCGGCCGGTGAACTCAGACCGGATCTAGATGTACAGTTAGAAGCTGAAATGTTGGCCACTTATGTGGATGGTCTGGGTCTAAAGGCGTCATTGGCTCCCAAAGATTGGCCTGTAAAGCGGCAGAAGCAACATGTGAGTGCGTATCTGTCACGGCTCTATTGACCGCTGATCCCCGAAATTCTTTTTTTAAAATCACACTACCTTCTTGTTATCTTCGGAAATCAGATAAATCGAGTTCGAATCTTGTCTGTTTTAGAAGTAGGACACACAGTTCGAGCCCGTCCTGTGAATTTAGGAGATCGACTGGAGAGGATTGGACGACGTCCTTAAATATCAACTCGATTGCCTTTTATGTCAATTAATGCCGACGCTACGCGGGTATATTTTCACCCTACTGCGAAGTGACGCGGCTACAGGTGCGATCCAATAGAAATCGATTTAATAATGAAGTGTGATATCTGGTGAGTTGGAACTGATAAATCTACAGCTCCATGATCACCGATACGACTGTTACTTTGATGAATTTGAATTCAATAAATTTAGTCACAAACCTCTATGTCCATAGCTACAACTTTTTATCTCGCCGCTTACAATTCGACAGTTATATTTATCGTCGTGGACATAATTTCGGTATTCTTTTCACTGCACTCTCCGATTGACACTAAAGCTCATTGGTTACCGGAAAACAAAAAAATCCTTGTTACTAATAGGGATTGCAAATTATTTTAACTATCGCATTGCTTTCTATGGTGGCTTTCTATCTTATCAAAAATCCAGCAATGTAAATATCAACTCGTCAGGCGAGGATCTTTCGAGCTAATTTCGTCGATGTTTGGCTTGTGACTCACCGGCGGACTAAAAGCGGCTCGGTCAATATTTTTACGGTATATCAATATGAAAAAAAGTATAACAAGACGTGATTTCTTGAATGGTTCTGCATTGGCAATAGGAGCGATGGGTCTATCCAGTAGCACTGCATGGGCTCAGCTACTGGGCGCATCTGGTGAGGCGACGACGCTTGGCCCCTTACCTGCGGATTACTATCCACCAACTTTGACAGGCTTGCGGGGCAGCCATAAGGGATCCTTTGAAGTGGCCCACTCACTGGCATGGCGTGGTGAGAAACCGCAGCACTACCAAAAGCTTCACGAGCACTATGATCTGGTAATTGTTGGTGGTGGAATATCCGGATTGTCTGCAGCGTGGTTTTATCGAAAAAAAATGGGCCATGATGCACGCATTCTGATTCTGGATAATCACGACGATTTCGGCGGACATGCCAAGCGCAACGAATTCCAGGTCAAAGGTAAAACGTTATTGGGGGCTGGCGGTTCGCAAAACTTGGAGTTCCCAGACCGCTACGATGATATTTCCCGCTCAGTATTGGACGACTTGGGCATCGATACCGATATCATGGAATCCAATATGACGCAAGATTACCCCTTGGGCAATACCGATCACGATGCAGGCATGTCGATTGCGACTGATAATGGTCACGTTAACCTTGGCGGAAATTGGATTAATTTTTTACACGCGAAGGAAGGCTATCGCGAAGCGATAGAACGATTGCCTTATAATAAATCTGAAAAAGAAAAACTGATCGAATTCGTATCCGGCGAGCACGACTACCTTGATGAACTGTCCTTCTTCGAGAAATATAAGTACTCAAAAACCACCAGTTACAATAGTTTTCTTCGCGACAGAGTCGGGTTTTCGGGCAGAACAATTCGTATGCTAGATGTTTTTAGTCGTGGCATGTTCGGGTACTCTGGCTGGAAGGACAGTATTCTTCACGCCATCATGCTTGGCGCGCCAGGGCTCAGAGCGATGGGCTGGTTGGGTGAAGTAGCCGACTTCCTGACGATGAGTACAGGCAAAGCTTATGAAGCCAGATATTTCCCCGATGGCAATGCAACTGTAGCGAGGCTACTGGTGAGTAAGTTGATTCCCTCCGTAGCGAAAGGGGAGGGAAATTTTACCAACATTGCCACTAAACGCCTCGACTATAGTGAACTTGACCGAGAACGACACACCACTAAAATAAGGTTAAACAGTACGGCTGTTGGCGTGCGCCAGCGCGGTGAAAATCTGGTCGAGGTTGATTACGTAATTTCCGGACAGGCTCAGAGTGTGACTGCTGATCACTGTATATTGGCTTGTTACAATGGTTTGATACCGCACTTGTGCCCAGAACTTCCCGAGAAGCAAAAGGAAAATCTCAGCTATAACGTTAAGATTCCCTTTGTATTTTCTACCATTGCTCTTAGCGATGGTAAAGCTTGGTCACAGTTGGATTGCAATATGATGTTTTGCCCTCATGATTACTTTAATACCATAACCGCGACTCCTCCAACCACCACCGGGGGACACCAGCCGCCGATGACGCCAGATGAACCTATGGCGGTCAGCATGTTTCACAGCCCTACACCGGAACCGATCAATAACGAGACCGGACGTGAGCTGTTCCGACATGGGCGCCACATTCTCTACACCACCCCTTACGAAGTTTACGAGAAAAATATTCGGCAACAGCTACAAAGCGTTCTGGGGCAATACGGTTTCAATCATGAGCGAGATATTGAGGCCATCACTGTAAATCGCTGGTCGCATGGTTATGCGTATCCGTATATGCAGCTCGATGATCCCGAGTGGGAAGAAGGCCAGGCTCCTCATGAGCTGGGACGCAAACAATTTGGACGCATTTCCATTGCAAACTCCGATTCAGAAGCCCAGTCTTATGTTACAGCAGCAATTGTGGCGGCGCACCGAGCGGTAGAGGAGCAAACATCGTCGTAAATGCAATAGGTATTTGAGGGACACCGTACTGCCGAGTGCCCCTAAATTGATATATGCATTTTCCACCACCTGATCATGCCCTAAAAGAAGATCAAAAATTAGTTTGACTTAAGTTTCGGTAGGCCATTGGCGTATAGCCGCTAAGGCTCTTAAAGGCACGATCAAAAGCGCTGGACTCTGAATATCCCAGTTGCAGTGCAATGATGCTGACAGGGGAGCTGGTTTCCGTCAGCGCTTTCTTGGCGACTTCCTCCATCACTGCATTGCGGAGCTCGCGAAAGGAAGTACCTCGGGTCATTAGTTGTCGAGTCAGGTTTCTGCGTGACATAAAAAATTGCGTTGCCGCGTGGTTCGCCGAGCAGGCGTCCGTGCCGAGCGTCCGGGCAATATAGAATTTAACTTGACCAACAATGTCGTCGATTTTCAGTATTTTGTCCAGAAGTTGATCTGCATTCTCCCGCAGTACTTTCAGCATATTGGGG
>NZ_LWGA01000845.1:0-2480 GCF_001635235.1 Oleiphilus sp. HI0117
TTTTCCTGGGCTGAAAACGTTCTTAATGATAACCCACTTTCAAGCCACTTCTTAACAATGGCTTCTTTAAACTCTTTTGAATAATGCTTCACTCATATTCTCTTACCGCCTCCTATTCAATTATTAAAAATTAACAGAGGCGACAACTATCCTGACACAGGGGGGAACCAGTAAGTCGGTCTTAGCGAGTTGCTGAACGAGTTTCTGGAAGCGGCCATCGCCGTGCGCAATACTCAGTGCTTCAAGTAGGCGTGAAGTTCGGAAGTAGCGTACTGAGAAGCCGTGACGGCAAGCTTGAGTCGAGAGAGTACAAGCCAAGTATGTCTTACCACAGCCCGTTGGGCCCTCGATTAATACGTTGTGATGCTGATGAACCCATTGACTACTCAGTAGACCCGCGAACTGACTTTTTTTCAGACCACGTGGATGCTGGTAGTTAATGTCTTCAGGGTGAGCCTTTATCTTTAACTTGGCAGCCTTCAGTAAACGGGTAATTTTATTGTTGTGTCGGTGCGTACTTTCTCTATCGACTAATAGCGCCAGGCGTTCATCGAAGCTAAGCTCTTCATGTGTTGATGGTTGTGCTAGCTGTTGCTCTAGGCCATCAGCCATGCCGCTAAGTTTTAATGTTCTCAGTGCTTGCAAGGTTTGATTGGTAAACATGTTTTTTCCCTAGTTATTCATATGAGTATTTAGTGGTAGTAGTCTTCACCACGGATGTTTTCATGGTGGTCCAGGCATAACTCTTCCTGAATATGATGCTCCTGAGTTTCAACAACGATCTGATCAAGTCCTTGTTTAAGTATGGATTCAACACTGCTGCGTGTCGGTGAGTTGATCAGTAGTGCGCGTCCGCAAGCCTTGTTGAGTCTCTCTCGTCCATATTTCTTCGCATTACTAAGTAAGGCGAGTATGCGGCGATAACTCTGTTCTTGATGTCGCTTTTCTTGCAGTAGGTGATTCACCACTTCACGAGTTTCAGCGCCTATCTCGTTTGCCCAGCTCAGGAAGCGCTCTAGGCTCCATTCCTGTATAGCTCGGTGCGCTTGCGGCATATGTTCAGCACAAGTGCTGTGCGCACCTTGCCGATAACTACGAGGGTGGCTAGCGACTCGTTGACCTTGGCTATAAACGGAGACGCTTGAGTTACTAGCTTGTACTTCAACAGCCTGTTTCACCAGATTATGGGGAACTGAGTAATAGTGCTTATCGTATTCGACGTGGTAATCGATATGGACTCGCACCTGTTTGATCTCTGCATAATGGTATGGCGTTGTAGGCAATGACCTTAAGGCGGGTTGGTCTAGTTGCTTGAACTGACTTGCCCGGGAACCCGGGAGCTTCTTAAAGGGACGCTGATTCAAGTCGTCCAATAAAAACCGGATTGCTTGGTTTAGTGACGCCAGAGTGAAGAAGGTTTGATGACGCAAGCGTGCCATAATCCAGCGTTCAACGATTTGTACAGCGACTTCTGCTTTGGATTTATCCTTGGGTTTATAGGGGCGCGCTGGAACAACCGCCACTTGATAGTGTTGTGCCAGTTGCTGATAAGCCGGGTTTATATCTGGTTCGTAACGATGTGTTTTGCGCACCGCACTTCTCAAATTATCCGGCACGACTAGTTCAGGTACACCGCCGAGGAACTCGAAAGTCTGTACATGGGCATTCAACCAGTCTTCCTGGTTCTGGCTCCAACTAGCACAAGCAAAGGTGTAGTTGGATGCCCCCATCACAGCGACAAAAATTTGGGCTTGCCTGACTTCGCCGGTATCTGGGTTCACCACCGGCATTGTAGGACCACAGTAATCGACAAAGAGTTTTTCACCTGCACGATGAATCTGACGCATGCTACGTTTCTGGCAACCCAGCCATTCAAGATAACGATGACAGAACTGAGCATAACTGTAACCGTTATCAGGATTTTGCTGCCGATATTCTTGCCACAATAACTGTTTGGTTACAGTTTTTTGTTTGAGGTCCTGGTGGACTTGCGGGAAGTCTGGCTCAACAAAACGCCTTTGACCCGTCGCAGCTTGGCTAGGGAACAGCATTCGAGCGAGATCTCGCTCAGCCATTTCCTCGGGAACTGGCCAGCTTAGGCCTGCTTGATCAGCTCGCTTGAGGTAATCGACGACCGTTCCGTAACCAATATTAAGTGCTTGAGCTATCCCTCGATAGCTTAATCCGGCCTCATGACGAAGCCGTAAAATGTCTTTGATTTTACGCATTGATAACCTTTTTTTGGCCACTGCTATTACTCCTCGCCGGAAAAAGGCTAAGAGACTAGCAGATTGTTAGTTAAGTCAACGCGTTAGGAGTGATTCTGGAAATATCTGATCATCAATTCTGGTATCTGATCACTGATTCTGGAAATCCAGAAAAAGTGATCGAATAAAACCAGAATCAATGGTCGAAAAGTTCCAGAAATGATGATCGGTTAAAACCAGAATGAGTGATCGGAATGGGCCAGAATATGCAAT
>NZ_LWGA01000846.1:0-8474 GCF_001635235.1 Oleiphilus sp. HI0117
GAATAAAAAGAAAGCCCTGATAATATCAGGGCGTGACTCTTCCAGATGCAGATCTGAAATAAAATAAGTGCTCATGACGAGGTCTTATTCACCATCTTCAGCTGCTTCACCTTCAAGAACGCTAGCTTCTTCAATGATCACGTCTTCAACTGGCACGTCTTGGTGGCCAGCTTTAGTCGTGGTCTTAACGCCTTTGATCTTATCGACAACGTCTTGACCTTCAACGACTTCACCAAATACTGCATAACCCCAGCCTTCCATTGTTTCAGCCGTATAGTCTAGGAACGTGTTGTCTTTAACATTGATAAAGAACTGTGCAGACGCTGAGTGAGGGTCCATAGTACGAGCCATGGCAACGGTGTAGTTCTTGTTGCTTAGACCATTGTTTGCTTCGTTCTTGATAGTTTCACGGGTAGTTTTCTGGTTCATGCCTGGCTCAAAACCACCACCTTGAATCATGAAGTTACTGATCACTCGGTGGAAGATAACACCGTTGTAAAAACCTTCTTTAACATACTGCTCGAAGTTTTTAGCAGTCACTGGCGCTTTTTCGAAATCTAACTTAAGTGTGATATCACCGTGGTTGGTTTTTAATAAGATCATGAGTCTTGGCTTTCCTGTTGATAATGTAGAAGAACTTGTTCAGGCGCATTGTATATAAATTGGCTTTGAATCGCTATGGCTTCGGTGATAGTTAAAAAACTGAAAAAATACTCAATTATTAATGACAAAATTGATCTGAGTTATTGCTCTAATTTATTAATCGCTTTATCGTTTAGGCAGAATATAAAAGAATAGGGTGCACAATGAGTAGTGGAATGAATATGAGTACCGATGCAGGGAATATCTTTAAAAAAGCCTCTCTCTATAAAGGGGTACATAAGCAGATTCGACAAAAGGTGAGTCATACCATTGATATGCCCTCGTCGCTTTCTTCTGTGATTACCTCCGATTGTGTTAACGAGGCTGACCCAGAATCAGTTGGTATGACCAGAGAAGGCGTTGAGGCGATTTGGAAATCGGTGGAGGATATTTATAGCACTGCGTTGTACCCAGGCGTTTCAATTAGTATGCGCCGACGAGGAAAAGTAATACTTGATCGTGCGATTGGTCATGCGGTTGGTAATGGTCCTGACGCACAAGAAGGTGATGCTCGTGTTCTTATGCGTCCTAATACTCCTGTCTGTTTGTTTTCCGCTTCTAAGGCAGTTACGGCTTTTTTGATGCACCTGCTTTCTGAAGATAAACTCGTTCATCTGCATGATCCTATTAGCTTCTATGCACCGGAGTTTGGTAAGAATGGCAAAAAGAATGTCACGATTCACGAGGTCTTGTCCCACAGAGCGGGTGTTCCTGGATTACCGAAAGGTGTTCCCCCTGAAGTCTTGTGGGATAACGATGAAATCTGGCGCATCTTGTGTGAGACCAAGCCTCAGTCTTCAAAAGGCAACCGGTTGGCATACCACGCCTTGACGGGTGGCTATATTCTTGAACGTGTGGTTAGGCAGGTTACCGGAAAAAGTATTCAAGACTTCTTGGATGAGCGTGTCAGAAAACCGATGGGCATGAAGTATTTCCGCTATGGTGTGGAAGAGCGCTATGCTGATCGGGTGGCCGATAATCACGCGACAGGCGTTAGGCCTTTCTATCCTATTTCGGCTTTAATTGAGCGGGCATTGGGTGGATCGCTTGATATGGTTGAAAGTGTAACTAATGACCCACGTTTTAAAAAGGCGGTTATTCCTGCTGGCAATATTATGGGAACCGCAGAAGAGATAGGCCGCTTCTTCCAAATGCTGTTGAATAACGGTGTATGGGAAGGCAACCGCGTATGCCACCCAATGACGGTTAAGCGCTTTACTCAGGAATATTCCAGTATCCAATTTGATCAAACACTTATGCTGCCTATGCGCTACAGTGCTGGCTTAATGTTGGGCGGTGAGCCCTTCGGTATGTGGGGTAAACACAGCGCTCAATCATTTGGACATATTGGTTTGATCAATAAACTATGCTGGGCCGACCCGGTGCGTG
The DNA here is from genome assembly GCF_001635235.1 of Oleiphilus sp. HI0117. Classification (NCBI taxonomy): domain Bacteria; kingdom Pseudomonadati; phylum Pseudomonadota; class Gammaproteobacteria; order Oceanospirillales; family Oleiphilaceae; genus Oleiphilus; species Oleiphilus sp. HI0117. Next base: position 2,032 of record NZ_LWGA01000846.1, read on the forward strand.
ATGTGTCGGTGTCTTTGTTGACGACAGGGGTTCCGATTGTAGCCAATAACATTCCGACCTTATTTAGGTTTATGAACAAGATTGATAAGCATTGCCCAAAGGGCGCGACAGTGAAATAGCTAAAACGCCACTCTGGAATCAACGGGGTCAGACTCGATTGAATTTCAATCGAGTCTGACCCCGTTGATTACTTTCTATTAGTATCGATTTCTATATAATGTCGGGTTTTATTTTTCGTCGGATTATCACCCAGCATGTCAGAACAAAACACTCCTGAAAAAGACACCGAAGTTAAGCACTTTTTACAGCAGGCTATCGAGCAGGACATTGCCGATAACAAGCATGGCGGCAAGGTTGTTACGCGTTTTCCTCCTGAGCCGAATGGCTTTTTACACATTGGTCACGCTCGTTCTATTTGGTTGAACTTTGGTTTAGCGAAAGAGTATGGCGGTGAGTGTAACCTTCGTTTTGATGACACCAACCCTGAAAAAGAAGAGCAGGCCTATATTGATGCGATTCAGGAAGATGTTAAGTGGTTAGGCTACGACTGGTCGGGTGAGGTGCGTTATGCTTCTAACTACTTCGACAAGTTTTATGACTGGGCTTTGCATCTCATCAATCAAAAATTGGCTTATGTTTGTCACCTTTCCCCTGCCGAAGCCAAAGAGTATCGTGGTTGGGCGACGTCTCCTGGTAAAGAAAGTCCTTATCGAGAGCGTACAGTTGAAGAGAATTTAGCTGAGTTCGAGAAGATGCGTGCCGGTGAGTACGATGAAGGCGCTTGTGTTTTACGCGCCAAGATCGATATGGCCTCACCAAATATGAATTTGCGTGACCCGATTCTTTATCGTATCCGTAAGGCTTCTCATCATCAAACGGGTGATAAGTGGTGTATTTATCCGAGTTATGATTTTGCTCATGGGCAGGAAGATGCCATTGAAGGTGTGACGCACTCAATTTGTACCTTGGAGTTTCAGGCTCACCGGCCTTTATATGAGTGGTTTACGGAAAACCTACCTGTTCCGAGTAAGCCTCGCCAGTACGAATTTGGTCGTTTGAACTTGAACTATACCGTTACCAGTAAACGTAAGCTTAAGAAGTTGGTGGATGACAGTGTCGTTTCAGGTTGGGATGACCCGCGTATGCCAACGGTATCAGGTATGCGTCGTCGTGGCTTTACGCCCACTGCGCTAAAAAGCTTCTGCGATATGATCCCTGTTTCAAGCAAGAACAATAGTGATATTGACGTGGCGATTCTTGAGCGAGCGATTCGTGATGATTTAAACGACAATGCTGCGCGCGCCATGTGTGTGATGAACCCTATTAAGGTGACGATATCTAACATGGCTGATAATAACGCCCAGGGTGCTGACGAATTGCTGAATGCTGCCTGTCACCCTAGTAAGCCGGAGTTAGGGAGTCGCAGTCTGCCATTTACTGAAACACTCTACATCGAGAAGAGTGATTACACTGAAGATCAAACCTTGTCGCGTAAGAAGTTCAAGCGCTTAGTCTTAGGGGATTATGTTCGCTTGCGTGGTGCCTACATTATCAAGGCCGAAGAAAGTGTTAAGAATGAGCAGGGTGAAATTGTTGAAGTGAAAGCTAGCTTGGTTGCTGACTCGGTAGGCAATAATATCGAAGGAATTAAGCCTCGCGGTGTTATTCACTGGGTATCTGCTGAGCAGAGTGTCGAGGCGGAAGTGCGTTTATATGACCGTCTTTTCAATCATGCTAACCCAGATGCGGGTGAAGAAGATTTTATGACGCATGTTAACCCTGAAAGCTTTAGTGTGATTAAGGCTTACCTTGAGCCTGATGCAGCAAAAGCGGAGCCTGAGGCGAATTTCCAATTTGAGCGAGAAGGCTACTTTGTTGCCGATCGATATGACCATAAGCCTAGTGAAGGTAAGGTCGTATTCAATCGCACAATTGGTTTAAAAGATAATTGGGCAAGCAAATAAGTAAGAGTAGATGGAGTAAAGAATATGTCATTGAAAATTTATAATACGCTATCTGCAGAGAAAGAAGTATTTAAGCCGCTTGAAGAAAACAAAGTCAAAATGTATGTCTGTGGGATGACGGTGTATGACTATTGCCATATCGGTCATGCTCGCGTGCTGGTCAGCTTTGACGTGATTACGCGTTACTTGCGCCACTCTGGCTACGACGTTACGTATATCCGAAATATCACCGATGTAGATGACAAGATCTTCGCCCGAGCGGCGGAGAATGGAGAGGCCTACGATGCTTTAACGCAGCGCTTTATCGATGCGATGCATGAGGATGAAGCGGCGTTGTCGGTGAAGTCTCCAGACCAGGAGCCGAGAGCGACGGCGCATATCCAGGAAATTATCGATATGATTCAACGTCTGATCGACAACGAGCATGCTTATGCTGCCGACAATGGCGATGTCTATTATGCGATCGATAAGTTTGAAACCTACGGTAAGCTAAGCAAGCGTAATACCGAAGAGCTGTTGGCGGGTGCGCGTATCGATGTTGAAAAGCATAAGCGTAATCCACTGGATTTTGTTTTGTGGAAAGCGGCAAAAGAAGGCGAGGCTAGCTGGGAATCCCCGTGGGGGAATGGTCGCCCTGGCTGGCATATTGAATGCTCAGCCATGTCGACTTGCTGTTTGGGTGATACCTTTGATATTCATGGGGGCGGGCCAGACTTAAAATTCCCACATCATGAAAATGAAATTGCCCAGTCTGAAGGTGCAACCGGTCAGAAGTATGTGAACTACTGGATGCATGCAGGCGCTGTTCGTGTAAACAAAGAAAAGATGTCTAAATCTTTGGGTAACTTCTTCACCATTCGCGAAGTCTTGGAAAAGTATCCGGCTGAAGTGATTCGTTACTTCCTAGTGTCTAGCCACTATCGTAGTCAGGTTGATTATTCCGAAGATAACCTGGTTGAAGCGCAAGCAACCTTGGATCGTTTATATCAGTCTTTACGTGGTTTGAGCGAGGCAGAGCTAAGTTCTGAAGTGCGCGTTGAGTCTTATCTTGAGCGCTTTAAAACAGCGATGGATGATGACTTTAATACGCCTGAAGCATTGGCCGTGATGTTTGACTTGGTTCGAGAGCTAAATGTTGCACGTACTGATGAAGGTGACAATGTTGCGGCCTTGGCTAGTACGCTTCGTTCTTTAGGTGAAGCTTTGGGTATTCTTCAATTAGACCCTGAAGATTACTTTAAAGGCGCAGCTTCGGCTGATGGTTTATCAAATGATGAGATAGATGCTTTAGTTGTGGCAAGAACAGAAGCACGTGCGAATAAAGAGTGGGCGGAGTCTGACCGAATTCGTGATCTGTTGTTAGAGCAGGGCATTACCTTAGATGATAGTAAAGATGGTACCAGCTGGCGCCGCTCTTAATCACTAATAAACTCAATCGTAGGCAGAGGGTTCTACCCCTCGCTAATGCGGTGCTTCATAGAAACTTTGTGCCAGTCCGCCAGCGAGGCACGGAGACATCTGCCTACAAGTGACTGTCGAGATAGCGCGTTTGTAGTTGTAGGCGGCCCGTCTCGGGGCGCAAGTCTTTCCACGGTGTATCAGATAGCCTAGCGGTTTCGTTCGCGCGGCCGGAGGCCCCGCCTACGTGGAGTTTGGTATATATTCTTTTGTAGGCAGAGGGTTCTACCTCTCGCTAATGCGGTGCTTCATAGAAACTTTGTGCCAGTCCGCCAGGGAGGTACGGAGACCTCTTCCTACAGGCTTGCTTCAACTTAGCTATGCAGCTCATTCGCTGCATAAAGCGTATTTTCCATCAGCGTTGCAACTGTCATGGGGCCTACACCGCCAGGAACAGGTGTAATCCAGCCAGCGCGCTCTTGCGCGACATCAAATTCAATATCACCCACCAAGCGGCCATCGTCCAAACGGTTAATACCCACGTCGATAACAATTGCGCCAGGCTTAATCCATTCACCTTTTACTAAGCCAGGTTTGCCGGTGGCAACGACTACGATGTCGGCCTGAGATATCTTCTCGGGCAGGTTTTTGGTGAAGCGGTGAGTGGTCGTGACAGTGCAGCCAGCTAGTAATAGCTCAAGGCCCATCGGTCGACCAACGATATTAGAAGCGCCGACGATAACGGCATCTTTGCCTCTGATTGTTTGTCCTGTTGTTTCCAATAAAGTCATTATGCCTTTTGGGGTGCAGGAGCGGAGTAGGGGCATTCTTTGTGCAAGGCGGCCAACATTAAAAGGGTGGAAGCCATCTACATCTTTATCTGGGCGTATACGTTCTAGTAAAGGATCGCTGTCTAGGTGTTCAGGCAGAGGGAGCTGAACCAGTATGCCGTCGATTGTTTCGTCGGCATTATATTTGTCAATAAGGCTTTCTAGCTCTTCCTGACTTGTTTCAGTAGGAAGTGTCAGCGTTTCGGATTTGAAGCCGACTTGTTCGCAAGAGTTAGTTTTGTTTCGAACGTACACTTCAGATGCTGGGTCAGCACCTACCAATATAACCACAAGCCCGGGAGGGCGCTTACCTTGGGCGACTCTTTCTTTTACGCCTTCGGCCACTTTAGCCTTTACCTCTTGCGAGATTTTCTTTCCATCAATTAGTGCTGCGGTCATGTTCGATCTCTCTAACCCTGAATTTTGAATGGCGGCATTTTCTCATGACCCTTTATGAATAAAAAGCTTATAAATTGCTTTTTTAAAAGAATTTCTAAAATTCGCTTTAAAATTTGTTGACGATCGAAAAAACCGGCTGTATTATTCGCGCCATCTTTGAGAGGCAACGAGGAATGTTCCAGGCAGCAGTGCTTGTGAATAGGAGTTGTTAGCTAATTTAAGTATGATCGGGGTATAGCGCAGTCTGGTAGCGCGCCTGCTTTGGGAGCAGGATGTCGGGAGTTCGAATCTCTCTACCCCGACCATTTTAAAGATCTTGTTTCATGTTGTTTGTGTAATAGGGTTTTTAGAGAAAAGGATTCGAGCGCCCGTAGCTCAGCTGGATAGAGCAACGGCCTTCTAAGCCGTAGGCCATAGGTTCGAATCCTATCGGGCGCGCCATTTATTAAGTGGTAGAAGCCAGGTAATGGTGGGCGTAGCTCAGTTGGTAGAGCTCCGGATTGTGATTCCGGCGGTCGAGGGTTCGAACCCCTTCGTCCACCCCAACTTTTTGCAAATTGTTGATTTACAACGGGTTGCAAGTTGGTTAGAATACGAAAAAATTGACGATGCGAAAGTGGCGGAATTGGTAGACGCGCTAGATTTAGGTTCTAGTGTCTTGCGGCGTGAGAGTTCGAGTCTCTCCTTTCGCACCAAGTCAAATCTTGGTGTTTCTAAAAAAGCAGTATTTTACCGCAATAAAATATCTGCTGTTTGTTCTCTTCCTTGGTTATATTTATATATAACGAATAATCTGAATATAAATCTTTTCTAGTTTATTACGCTTTCCTGTGAATTGTTTTTCGTTTTTGATGTTTTTCATCGATTAAGCACCCTTAAGTCGATTAAAGTGCTTGATATATTCAGGTAGTGATCTTAATATTCGCCCCCAATAATTTTAATGGCTGATACACTGTCTAGATCGATTCGATCACTAGACTGTCTTTCAATCATGTATATAGGTGCTTTAAGCGCGCGTACGCAGATTGGTAGTGGTGTTAGGTCTTCGAGCAAACACGTTATATATAATTGAGGAATGTCCATGCAAGTTTCTGTTGAATCCACGTCTTCCATAGAGCGCCGAATGACGATTGGTGTACCTGCTGATCAGATCGAGCGAGAAGTCGAGGAGCGCCTTCAGAAGACGGCTAAAACAGCACGTATCAACGGTTTTAGACCAGGAAAGGTGCCAGTTAAGGTTGTTAAAAAGCGTTATGGACAAGGCGTACGTCAAGAAGTGATTGGCGAAGTAATGCGTAACTCTTACGTTCAAGCGTTGACTCAAGAGAAAGTTAACCCGGTTGGTTATCCTCGTTTTGAGCCTAAGACAGTTGAAGAAGGTAAGGATCTAGAGTTTATTGCGATTTTTGAAGTGTATCCAGAAATCGAATTGGCTGACTTGTCTGGGCTTAAGTTAGAAACGCCAGTTGCTGAAATTAAAGAAAAAGATATCAAGAACATGATTGATACGCTTCGTCGTCAGCATGGCACACTTAAGTCAGTAAAGCGTAAGTCTAAGAAGAAAGACTTGTTGACGCTTGATTACGTTGGTTATATGGATGGTGAAGCGTTCCAGGGCGGCACAGGTAAAGACCAGAAGATCACTTTGGGTGCCGGTCAAATGATTGCTGGCTTTGAAGACGGTCTGATCGGTTCAAAAGCTGGTGAGTCAGTGACTTTAGAGCTGACTTTCCCTGAAGACTATGCGAACGAAGAGTTGGCAGGTAAAGATGTTAAGTTTGAGGTAGACGTTAAAGTTGTTGAAGATACTGTGCTTCCTGAAATGGATGAAGAGTTCTTCGGTAAATACGGC
>NZ_LWGA01000847.1:0-1296 GCF_001635235.1 Oleiphilus sp. HI0117
AGGCACGCAGGGATAAGCCATTTATCTGTTCCTGATTAACCATTTCGCCTAGGGTTTGGTATGCGAATTCCTTACTTGTCATTATTAAAACTATCCTCAAGAACTTTTTCTTCTGGGTCTAACTCTATTCCTAAATGCAGCTTTAATGCATTTACTGTTAGTAGGTTGGCACTTTTAGTTTTTGTCATGCGACCAAATATGATTGAACGCCCATCCCATAAATGGTTGCTTTTACTCCAATTGACATCTTCAAGCTGTTTAACATAGTTCTGCCAATTTTCTGGATGCTGGGAAAGTAGGTAGCTTCCTAAAGTAGCAATGGCTTGAATGATGATGCCGTGACTAAATAGGTTGTCTTCGCGGACTGAAGAGGCTGCTATTTTTCCTTCTCTTACTAGCTTCCAGAATGGTAGAGCTTGTGATAACTGAGTCCAAAAAGCTTTTGCTATTTCGACATCTGATTCGGTTAGCTTATCTTTTCGTTTCTTTTTCAATAGAGCTCTGTTTGCGTGTTTGATACTACTTAAGGTGAACAGTTTGTTACTCTTCTTTGATAGGCTGCTATTTTCAAGATCTGTTAGTCCTTCAAACGGTGGGCAGTTTTTAGCTATTTCTGTGGCCATAACAGATTCTGGGTCTGTATGATTGTATAGCGTAACCAATGAGGTGTCTGGCCTAACTTGATGCATGTTGAGGTCAACAAACATTTGTTGGCTACGAGTTAGCCCTTCATCAATGAAAAATAAGACCGCAACATTATCGTGTCCCAAATCTGGGTTTTCCTTGATGGCATCCTCTATTGCTGCTCGGCGGTGTTGACCGTCATTGATCAACATGCGTGCATCCATTGGTATGCTGAGGGTGCCAAGGTTTGAATTAGTTCCGTCTGGATCTACAGAGTCGAATTTTATGCTGGCATCGATGGATGCAGTTAAAGCAGATAGCACATAATCTGTAGGTTTCTCGACTAAGTACTTAGATATCTCAGGGACTCGCTGAGTATTGAGCTTTCGCTGAGCCCTCAACTGAGGGGGGACCTCTTCACCATCGAAGATGAATATTTTAGGAATAATGCGCATTGGGCACATAGCGATATAAAATGGTTTTCCTGCTTGCATGCCTCTAGTAGCAGGAAATGAGTAGCAGTAGCCGGAATCCATTTATAATTTTCCTAAGAAGCGGTACGTTAAAAATAACGTAATTCTACTACCTGTCTCCGGAAGTTCAATGAAAATATTAAGTATTTTGAGGGAGGGCTGCTTATTGCTTGCATAGTAATGTTTTTTTTAGCGTAAG
>NZ_LWGA01000848.1:0-2708 GCF_001635235.1 Oleiphilus sp. HI0117
TTTCTGGTGCCATTTTCGAGCTGTGGCAACCTGCACACTCACGAGCAAAAACTTTGCGGCCTTCTGGAACCTTATCCAAATCGATATAATCCTTACCTGCTTTGCCATCCAGGTCTTGAGATGCTAGTAGATAGGTCGGGCCGCCAGTAATCAAGAACGCAGCCAGGTCATCCATTTTTGCATCGGCATAGTTCCACGCATCACATTCGTTTGCACATTGCATAATACGCATTGGGCTTTGCTTATTGCCTTGGCCGAAATGCTGCCCAGGATGCGGAAAGTTAGGCACCCAGCATTCTTCTGTACACATACCGATATTCACATAAACACGAATCAGCGCTAGGTGTTCACCGACACTATCTTCACCGCCTTTCAGTACGTGACGAGTGCGCGCTGTTGAAACTTCACCCGTGACCGGGTCTTTCATTTCATGCTCAAAGACACGCTTGTTATGGAAGTCCATAATATTGTTTTGCGTACCCGGGTTGTGGCTCCAATCAGACGCTACAATCGACGTGTCAATTGTTCCTAAACGTCCTGCCATCACTGCTTGGTTCGCTAAATGGTCTTCAGGCACACCTTGGAAAAAAGCCATAGGCTGGCGCGTGTGTTGGTTACCAATTGTTGCACTCAGGTTTTCCCACTTAGGCTCATTTGGATCTTTAGGCGGGTTTGTCGGTTCAAACGCTACGTGACACTGTACACAGGGGTGTCCGATAGCAAAGCGTTTGTTTTCTTTGATTTCATTTTCTTCGTAGGCTGCAGTTCTTGCATCGTAAACCACTTTGCCAGACTCATCCTTGATCGGCTCCTGATAGTATTTACGATATCCGAGCACACCCGATGAATGAGGGTCTTGGCAGATATCATACCAATTAGAAGACGCATCACCTTGCTTACAATCCGGGTCGTTGATCAAGCCCCATTTGGTGAAACGATAAGGACGAGTGCGAGTATCTAACCACGGGTAGTTCATACCCTCTTTACCGGTTAGTCGTGCTTGGTGAATGATGTTCTCATCCTGATTACCAAAGGTACCTTTAAACCAAACATCACGGCCACGACGGGCTTGATCTCTCATTGCTTGAGCTTTTTCAGGGTCAACTGCTTCAACATCTTTGAACAGTGCATTGACATAACGACAACCCTCAGCATCATAGCCGGTTGGCTGAGGCTGATCACAAGGAGGCGGAGTATATTGAGCAATAGGCTCTATCGCCCATGTTACTGGGTCACCACGCTCATGCGTATCTGGCGATTTACCTTCTGGCCAGACTTTACGTGCTGCCAGAGTATTGTAATAGTTCTCGTTAAACCACTCAGCTCTTTCCAGCCAGTAAGGGGTACCTTTGTATACACCAGTGGTTAGATCGTTTTCGATTAAGTCTGGAATCCCGACACTTCGGAAAGTCGCTCGATAGGGTTCGTCAGAAACCTCAACGTTACCCGTTGGCAAGTCGTAAGGCGTTAAGGTGGGCACCTCTGGAATAGCTATGTTTTCTGGAACAGGCGGCACACTCGGCGGTGCTGGTGGTAAGGTCGCGAAGTGAAATACCGTCGCAGCACCAACAATAGAGGCTGTAATACCCCAGAACTTTTTACTCATAGCAATCATCCTTTTTTTTCATAAAGCATAGTACAGGCAAAAGCTATTTCCACTTATGAGTACTTACAACCTAGCCTGTAGTAATAGGAACGAGGGCACATTACAGGAAATTTAGACAAAAGGGAAAGAGCTATTACTCTAATATTTTGCGGTAACATAAGGAAATATCTAACAAACCTTGCAAGCTAGAAGTAGATTCCAGAAAGGCCCTTAACCTAGCTCTGCGTTGGTTTATCTATATCAGTAACGCTTAACTGATTTTTGCCATTGCGTTTACTTCTATAACACTCGTTATCGGCTGCACTCATCAGCTTCGAATAAGGTAAGTTATTATTACTTGTAAATGCTAAGCCGACACTACAGCCGATTTTTAGGTCACCAAGTTCAGCATTAACACCCATATTCTGCGTGTCAGCAATTATGTTCAACGCGATCGCTTTTGCCGTAGCGATTTGATCAACAAACAATAATATTGTGAACTCATCTCCACCAAGACGCGCACTAACGTCATCCTTGCGAGTTTGAGCCCGAATTATTTCCGCAAATTCAGTTAATGCTTGGTCTCCTTTTTGATGACCATAGCTATCATTTAGTTTTTTGAAATTATCTAGATCAATAAAAATAAGCGCTATGCTGTGAAGACTATTGGGGGTGCTGGTCATGTACTGCCTTTCAAACTCTCCCCTATTAAAAAGACCTACTAAGGGGTCATGATTAGCTCGATATTGCAGTGTATAGGTAAGCTTAAAATTTTCTATTAACGTTTCCCGTGTCTGACGACCCGTCTTTATCATGACAAGCATAAAGAAAGCTAATAACAGACTTAGGACGTAATGAGATTCGTAATCAAAATAAACAAATGCTAACGCAGGCAAGCCACACGCAGGCAACATAAACAAGTTAAATGCGGGGTTATCAACCGCATGTGTCGCTAGCGCTGCCGCGGTCAAGCCTACAACTGCAGACAGAATAATTACTTGATACTCAGCGGGAAGAACGGGAAAGAAACAGACCGCGCCAAGGCCAATCAAAGTTCCAGACAATAAATTTAGTAAGCGGTAAGAGTATTGCCAAAAAGGTATACCAAACTTGTCTCTCTTAA
>NZ_LWGA01000849.1:0-4510 GCF_001635235.1 Oleiphilus sp. HI0117
GTAAGTATAGAGTGCATTAGCTTATGAAAATTAGTTAAATTAGAGTTCTAGGCTACCACGGTAAGCAATTTGCCACGAATTACCTTTGATTAAGAATTCTCGTTTTACATTTGCCATTGAACAGTACTACACGCCACGTAAGAATTTTGCTAGTGTTGCACAAGTTTTCACATCCCCTTCAGGAGATTTCATTTGCGCTTAACTAATACGCTAAAACAGCTAAAGAAAGCCCCCTTGCTTAAGCGTATTTGCTTATATAGCTTTTTGTTTAGCATATTGTTATCGCTTGGTATTGTTTTTACGAAAGGGGTTTACTCTTACCAAATGCAAGTTGATTCAATCAATGAGTGTTTAGATCATTTACTGTCTTCTAATCTTGACCCGATAAGTGAAGCTGTTTGGCGCGCAAACGATCAAAAGGTCGAAGCGATACTAATTGCGATGCTGGATGATTGTCATTTGCATATTTCTGGGAAAGAAACCAGAAAGTATACGCTCAGCTATGATGACGGTCGTACTATAACGGTTGGAAGTATTGGGGCCTCTGCCCGCATCGAGCAATCTGTCTATCCAATTAGTTATTGGAAGGGAGGGGAGGCTCAAGCCTACTGGTTAGGAGAGCTGGCTGTCGTCCAGAGTTTAGATGGGGTCATTGAAGAGGTTTCTAGGGAAGGACTGACTAGCTTTTTATTGTATGTGCTGGTTGTCGCTTGTTGCTCGCTAACGAGTGTTTTGCTTGGATATCAGATTGTTGTTAGGCGCTTGCGTCAGTTTATGATTGACCTGAAAAACCAGAATGTAGATGAGTCTATGAAGAGGCTTTCTTCATTAGAGGATACTGAGGTCTCTGAACTGTGGTTATCGATTCTAGAGTATAAGCAGGAGATGGAAGAGCGTCTGTATAAGTCTGAGGCTCGTTTAACGTTGTCGCAGAAGGAGTTAGAAGCAGCACGCAAGAACAGCGAGACGAAAAGCTTGTTTCTAGCAAAAATGAGCCATGAGTTGCGAACGCCAATGAACGGGTTGCTAGGTTTCACTTCGTTATTGCTGGAATCGAAGTTGGAAGATGAACAGCGTGAGTATGCTCAAACTATTCAGGTGTCTTTAGAGTCATTGTTGTACGTTGTAAATGATGTCTTGGACCTTTCCAGAATCGAGTCGGGCGATCTTATGATTACGACGATACCGTTCAATTTAAGAGGGGTGTTATCCGGTGTTACTATTCTTTTGAAAAACAGGGCTGAGTCAAAGGGCCTTGTGTTCGAGAGCCGAATTAGCCCCGATATTCCACAGACTTTACGAGGAGACCCTGTACGAATACGACAAGTATTGATGAACCTAGTTGCTAACGCGATCCAGCACACTGAGAAGGGTCACGTTTTTATTAATGTTGATCTTTTGTCTCAAAAGAATTCTCGAGCGGCCATTCGTTTGTCAATTGAAGATAGTGGTAGTAAGCCTATACAGAGGCTTAATAAGCGGGTTGATGTTGCTGATATAGGTTTTTCTTCGGAACTGAGGGAAAAGCGTAGCTTGGGCCTGGATATTTGCTACCAGTTAGTTGATCTCATGGGTAGTACATTGCTGAACGAATCAAAAGAAGATGATGGGTCTACTTATTGGTTCGAGTTGAACTTGCCGGTAGTTCGTGGCGATAACTCCAGAGAGTTGTTGGATTTGTCCTTGCTGAAAACGCTCAAAGTACTGGTGATCGATTCGTATGAGCTTAGTCGTAAAATTACACTTGAACTCTTAAGCGAGTGGGGGATTCAGTTCGAGGCGGTGGGGACTGCTGCAGAAGCGATAAAAGCCTTGCATTCTTATGCTGGAAGTGAAGAGCAGTTCAACATGATCTTGTGTGATGACATCTTACAGGATTTGTCGGGTGTAGAAGCTTGTCAGATGATTCGCCAGTCTATCGTTGATCCTGTGCAGATCGTTGTTTTATGTTCAAATCCACAGTTGGGTGATGCGGAAGGCTTCTTTTTGGCAGGAGCTAGTGGCTTTTTGAGTAAGCAGTTCCGTGACCCGTTTTTGAGGGGAGTTATGTGTCAGGCCTATGCTGAGCGATTCCGTCAGGGAAGTGAGCGTCGCTTGGTGACGCGATATACCGTGAGTGATGCTGAAGAAAGTTCGGACCCCGAAGTTATAGATCTACAGGACCAAACCAAGTCCAATATATTAATTGTCGAAGATAACATTGTTAACCAGCAGCTTGTTATGCGTATGCTGGAGCGTAATGGCTGCCAGGTAGACCTGGCGGTAAATGGGTTTGAGGCAATTGAGCTATTTAAGAAGAATAAATATGCTTTAATTTTTATGGATTGTTTAATGCCTGAAATGGATGGCTATGAAACCACGCAAATAATACGTGAGATCGAACGATCCAAGCCTGAACGTGGTCGTACGCCAATTGTGGCTTTAACAGCAAATGCTTTTGAAGAAGAAGCTGAGGGATGCTTCCAGGTCGGTATGGATGAGTTTATGACGAAGCCATTCAAAATAGCGCAATTGGAAATGGTGTTAGAAAGGCATGTCAACTAAACTGTACTTTGCCTACAATAAATTCTTAGTGAATAATAAGTGAGATTAACAAGAGTTATGAGAGCCTATATACGCCACCCGGCAGACGTACCAATAGAGTTTACGGCAGTTGATGAACTCTCACCTGAAAATGGTGCGGAATCGCTTGGTGCTGAAGGTGGCCATGTTGCTCTTGAAAAGTCAGTAGCCCAAGACGTTAGCTTGGGTGGTTTGAGTTTTAGTTCGAAACAGCGTTTAAAAGTCGGGTCAGTAGTAAATATTAAGATTCCGATTGTCGATCCTCCATTTGAAGCTCAGGCTAAGGTTATTTGGTGTTTGTCACGCCCGGATCGTTTTGAAGCGGGCATAGAGTTTACGAGTAGAGAGGATGCCTTTACTGCGCGTATGGTAGAGCAAGTTTGCCATATCGAACATTATCGAATGTGGGTTCAAGAGGTTGAAGGCCGCACGATAGATGGTGAACATGCTGCTGAAGAGTGGATAGGCAAGTTTGCACACGATTTTCCAGATATTACCTAAGATTTTAGTTATTTAAGGTCCCTTCTTTTTTCTTTCCTTTTCTATAGCTTTTCGTTAACCAGCTAACTTTAGGGTGCTTCCTTCGGCTTAACCGAGTTTTTTGTCGGGCGCTTTTTGCTTCCGGTAGCGACTATGTAAAAAAGTTGTAAATAGCGCGAGGAATCCAGTGTTTGGGTGGGGATGTTTGTGATAGAGTATCGCGCTCTTTTGGTTTAAAAAAACTGATTTTTCAGGAAAGTACAATAACAGGTGAGTTTTGTTATGAAAACGGCAGAGATCCGTCACGCATTTTTGAGCTTTTTTAATCGTAATAAACACGAGATTGTCGATAGTAGTTCTTTGGTTCCGGCAGATGATCCGACCTTGTTGTTTACAAATGCGGGAATGAATCAGTTTAAAGATACGTTTTTGGGAAAAGAGTCACGAGCTTATAATCGAGCGACCACCTCGCAAAAATGCGTCCGTGCTGGCGGTAAACATAACGATCTTGAAAACGTAGGTTATACAGCTCGCCATCACACCTTTTTTGAAATGCTAGGTAACTTCAGTTTTGGCGACTATTTTAAACAGGATGCAATTCGGTTTGCATGGCAATTTTTAACTGAAGAGTTAAATATACCGCAAGAAAAACTGTGGGTGACTGTCTATAAAGATGATAAAGAAGCTGAAGATATCTGGTTTAATGAAATCGGTATCGACCAGTCACGTTTTTCAAGGCTAGGAGAGAAAGATAACTTTTGGTCTATGGGAGATACCGGGCCTTGTGGGCCGTGTACCGAAATTTTTTATGATCATGGTGAGGATATTGCTGGTGATCCTCCTGGTGGTCCAAATGACGACGGTGATCGTTATATTGAAATTTGGAACCTCGTTTTCATGCAGTTTAATCGTACTGCTGACGGAGTGATGCATGACCTACCAAAGCCTTCTGTAGATACCGGTATGGGTTTGGAGCGTATTGCTGCCGTGATGCAGGATGTGCATACAAACTACGAAATTGATCTTTTTCAGACCATTCTAAATGGCGCATCCAAAATATTGGGTGGCGTTTCTATTGAAGAAAAATCTCTGCGGGTTATTGCTGATCATATTCGTGCCAGTGCCTTCTTGATTTCTGATGGTGTAATGCCTTCGAATGAGGGGCGTGGTTATACACTTCGCAGAATTATTCGCCGCGCTATTCGGCATGGAAATAAACTTGGTGCTTCTGAGCCGTTTTTCTATCGCCTTGTCGAGGTTTTGATTGACGCGATGGGTGAAGCTTACCCTGAGCTCAAGGTTTCCCGGAAGCAAGTAGAGCAAATCTTGCTTCAGGAAGAAGAGCAGTTCTCCAAAACGCTTGATAAGGGAATGAAGGTTCTGGAGTCAGATATTGCGTCTCTGGATAGTACCGTTATTTCTGGTGCGACGGTCTTTACTTTATATGATACTTACGGCTTCCCGGTTG
>NZ_LWGA01000850.1:0-6261 GCF_001635235.1 Oleiphilus sp. HI0117
TTTGCCTTGATGTAAATCGATACAGGGACGAAACTGGGTCAAAGGAGGCCTCTTTTACAGAATGAGATAAAAATAAAACTGGCGCATATTATACCCAATTAAGCGGGGTGATTCGCCCCATATTGAAGATTAATCCAGTACACCTAGGCTTGTTGCTGTGATAATCTTTGGAGCAAACCTACCTGAAGGACCTTAATTATGAAGAATTTCTCCTTACGTTTTAGCAAAGTAATTTCCTTAGTTTCACTTTTTGTACTCCTTAGCGCCTGCGCAACGGAAAGTAAGCGAGCTATTCAACCAGATCGAGTTGCCAGCTATCAAACAAACTATAGTGGTAAGAAAACAGCCATGGTAGTAGGCAATTTTAATAACCGTTCAAACTATATGCAGGGTCTATTTTCTTCTGGTGGCGATCGCCTAGGTTCGCAAGGCAAGACCATCTTAAAGACCCACCTTCAACAAACGAACAGATTCAACCTTGTTGACCGTGACGCGATGAAAGAGCTTGAGCAAGAAGCTGCCTATCGCGGTCAAAAGCAAAACATTACGGGCGCAAGATATGTCGTTTCAGGCGCAGTCTCGGAGTTTGGCCGTAAAGAAGTTGGTGACAAGCAACTATTTGGTATCTTGGGGCGCGGAAAGGAGCAAATTGCTTATGCCAAAGTTTCCATCAATATCATTGACGTAACAACCAGCCAAATAATCTATTCAACACAAGGTGCCGGAGAGTATGCACTGAGCAATCGCGAAGTCATCGGTTTCGGTGGCACAGCGGGTTATGATGCAACGCTTAATGGCAAAGTTCTTAACTTCGCGATTACCGAAGCCATTAATAATTTAGTTAGAGATCTAGAGTCCGGCGTTTGGTCTGTTGAAAAATAGCAACTAACTATCGACATAAGGAAGTTCGATGAAATACATTAATATCAAGTTGATCGCTGCAATGGCGGTCATTCTTTTGGCTCAAGCATGTTCAACTCATAGTAATTTGTACTATTGGGGTGATTACCAAGAAATCGTTTACGATATTTACCTCAACCCCGGCGAAGCAGATACTGCCACGCAGATCTATAAACTAAACCTAACTATAGAGCGAGCAGAAAATAAAGGGATGAAAGTTCCTCCCGGCCTATATGCTCACTTAGGAATGGTTCACGCTCAAGCCGGAAACCCTGGCCTGGCAAAAAGCGCTTTGCTACAAGAAAAAGCACTGTACCCTGAATCTAGCGTATTTGTTGACGGCATTCTGACTCGCTCCAACATGCAAGACACCGCCTTGGAAGCATCTAACAGCCATCATAAGGAGAAAACAAAATGAAGGGATTCAAGTTCTTAGTTATTTCAATACTTGCTTTTGGAGTTTTATCCGGTTGTGCCGTTAAAGGTTATGACTACACGGCCCTTAAGCAAAGCAAACCGACCTCTATTCTGGTAATTCCACCCAATAATAGCTCTGTCGAAGTTAATGCACCCTATACGCTTATTTCCTCGATATCTGAGCCCTTGGCAGAAAAAGGCTACTATGTATTTCCTGTTTCAGTTGTCGATACTTTGTTTAAAGAGAATGGGCTCCCTACAACGGCTGAAATGAATACTATTCCCTTGGACAAAATTAGGGAAATTATCAACCCTGACGCAGTGTTATACATTGATATCAAGCAGTGGGGGCAGGAGTACCAAGTGATATCCTCAAAGACTGTCGTGGCTTCAGATTGGCGATTAATAGATGCCAAGAGTGGACAAATATTATGGAATGGCAGAGCCCAAGCTGTGAAGTCTTCAGGTGACGGCGGTGGCGGTTTGGCTGGTGCTCTCATTGGTGCATTAGTAGATCAAATTGCCGGCAGTATTGTCGATCACACACCTGAACTTTCTGCTATGGCGAGTAGTAACCTGGTCAATAACCAGCACTGGGGTCTACTTCCTGGGCCTTACGCACCAAAACCAGAAGAAAAGTAAAGATCAGGCAATAGCAATATCTAGAGTGCCTGGGTTTTGCCCGGGTACTCTCTCCTCAAGCCCCTCCATCAATCCTAAAAAGATAAGACAGCCCCAGAGTTTATTCTTACAATATCTTTGTTAGATTAGAATCAAACAAGAACAGTTTAATACCAGAGCCATTCAAGGTATCGTATAGTGCTAGGGAAGGAAAAAATAGCGCCCTTTTAGTAGGTGTCAAATTCGCTTTTGCTTAGATGGCAATCGATTCCTTCCAACTGCCATACCTGTCTCAATATTTGCTTGGTAGGAGTAACAGCGAATTATGAATTTTTCGAAACTCATTTACATCAGCTTATTGCTCTCGCTCTTCAGCTCATTTTCCAATGCGATAACTCAAACGAGCATTCGCTACCCTCAGCCAGGCGAAGTATTCACCAAACATCACAGTTACCCAATAGAGCTATTAAAGCTAGCCCTAAGTTATCATTCGGTGCCTCTAACAGTAGAACCCTCGCAGTATTTTATGACACAAGGCCGGGCTATCAAACAGTTGAGCCAAAGCAAGGGTATCGATGTGATGTGGACCATGACTTCCAAAGAACGAGAGTCAGAAGTAAAGCCTATTAGAATCCCTATTTATAAAGGCTTGATTGGCTGGCGCTTGTTCCTGACAACACCCGAGCAGTTGGCAACACGAAAACAAAGCCAAGATTTAAGGGCTTTAAAAAAAGCCACACTCATTCAAGGGCATGACTGGCCCGATACCAACATATTGAGATATAACAATTTTAAGGTACAAACTGGCCCCAGTTACGAAGGCTTATTTCAAGTGTTGTCACTTAATCGGGCGGAACTCTTTCCTCGCTCTATTATCGAGATCTGGGATGAACTAGAAACGCATCAACATCGCAACATTACCCTTGAGCCTCACACGCTACTCAGCTACCCGACCGCTACGTATTTCTTTGTCGCACAAGAAAATACGGCCTTAGCTAGCCTTATAGAAGAGGGGCTTCAGAAAGCCCTGTTGGACGGAAAGTTCGATGCGCTGTTCCAGCAGTATTATGCTGATCTGATACTGAAGGCTAATTTAAAGCAGCGACTACACTATCGCCTGATTAACCCTTTGCTTCCTGAAGCGACACCACTAGACCAGAAAGCTCTCTGGTTTCATTTAGATAAAGACTGAAAGCATCATTACTTTCAGCCTCTATACCAAGAGAAACTTAGTGTTTGTGCTTATGTTTATTGGGTTTATCGTGCTGGCTCGCATGCAAACTATTAAAGACGATTTTGATCCAGGTAGGCTCATTTAAGAAACCGTTTTCCCACTCGTCCCATTTTGCACTCAAACCTGCACTTTGTATCTCTTCCAGGCTCTTGTCATTCATCATGCTCTCGACCTCTTTCGCCGTACCACGCAACATGTCTCTGAAGGCAATAAGGTCTGGCTTCGTTGCCATTGGTCCGTGCCCAGGCACAATTTGGGTTGAGTCATCGATAGAATCTAAAATTCGATCAATATTCTGGGCGACACCTCGTACACGCCCACCTGCATCCACATCAACAAAGGGGTAAAAGCCGTTAAAGAAATGGTCACCCAAATGGACAATATTTTGTTCTTTAAAGAAGATCACGCTATCGCCATCAGTATGTCCGATTGGCAAGTGCATTACAGAAATATCATGCCCGTTAAAGTGGATAGTCATACGATGATCATAGGTAATATCCGGCAGCGCATGCTTTGGGTATGGTTCCGACACCATGTTAAACAGCTTAACCTCTTGACGAGAGTTCAAACGCTGATAAACATTATCATGCGCGACAACGGTAGGCTCTTTACCCAAGAGCTTATTGCCTTGAGTATGGTCACCATGCGAATGCGTATTTAGGATGTACTTAAGCGGTTTACCAAAAGTATCAAGTGTTTTCTCTAAACCACCTGACATATCGGCATAGTCACTATCGACAACCCGTCATCACCTTCGGACAATAAGATATTCCCGCCCTTTCCCTGAAGAAAGTGAAAGCCTGGCTTTAACTCAGTCACTTTAAACTGCTTAGTACTATGGTGGTGGTTTTCTGCAACACTTAAATTTGCAGACAATAACAACATGAGGCTGGCGCCCGCTTTAATTACGTTCACTAATTTATCTCCCTATTGATTGAGTCTTTAACATGCAAACATGTGAAGCGAAACGACCACCAAGCAGAGTATTTCTGCTTCATTTCCTTCTAAAGCGCCTTGAGTATATCAGTCTTATAATTTCCTCTCACCAACATTCAGGCTAAGGTAAATATGCGCTTAATTCAGGATAAGAACAAATACCGCAGCGATCACTAAGCTCCTGGAAGTGATAGCCTGTCGCTTGTTATTATTCTCAGCATTCTAAATACATATAAAATATATATCAGGTATATTTATTATATATTTTACCTATCAGTCTATTGTCATTACTATCGCCTCATCATACAAAAAACAAAGAGAACATTATGAAGCCCTTAGTCATGAGACTTACCATGCTGATCCCTCTCCTGCTTATCACTTTCACAAGCAGCACATCAACTTTTGCTGGAGAGATGATACCTGCAAATCTTAGTTTTTCAGTTATCGTCACCGCTGAATCAGGCGGCGCGCAAGAAGCGATGGTGGTATCCAGTGGTAGCTGGTTTACTCAGCGAACGTTAGTGCATAACGCAATTCTTATCAAACATCCAAAGGGTGATTTGCTCTGGGATAGCGGCATCGGCACTGAAGTCGAAGAACAAATGCAAGTATTCGCTTTTTGGGAGAAACAGTTGTTCGCGATCGAAAACGTTAAACCCGCCATTAGCCAGTTAAACGCGAATAACTACCCCATCAGCACAATTAAAGCCATCATCCCTAGCCATATGCACTGGGATCATGTCAGTGCAATTGAAGACTTCCCAGCAACACCGGTATGGATTCAACAGCAAGAGCATGACGCCGCGCACCAAGGCAAGCCACCCGGCTTTGTCTTATCGCAATTTGATAGTCCTGACATCAAATGGCAATTCATAAAGCTCTTAGATCAACCCTACCAAGGCTTCGATAAAAGTTTGGATATCTACGGTGACGGCAGCTTAGTGTTAGTCGACCTGGCCGGGCACTCGCAAGGGCACTTGGGTCTTTTTGTTAATACGCCAGACAAAGGGCGCTATTTCTTCATTGGCGATGCAACATGGGCGATCAAAGGAATTCAAGACAACCGCGGCCGTCCGAAGATTGTTCAGTGGGCAACTGGTGTCGATAATAACGTAGACCAAGCGGAAAAAGTCATCGATCAAATTCACTCTTTAAGCAAACGTGACCCTGACTTAGTGATCGTCCCGGCTCATGACGAACTGGTCACGGCAAAACTGCCCAACTATCCCAGCTTTTTATAAGATGGATTTACACCAAGGCTAACAAAGTGAACTACCAGCAACTTGATGCCATCGCCGATGCCTATATCCCTTTGTTAGGACTGCTTGTACTTGGCTTTATCGCCAGACAAATCCTTAATAAACAATACCGAACAGCAGCCAGGTTCAGTCTACAAACCTTGGTATCAGTAGCGCTGGTTTACGCCTTAATGGCTCTGGATAACTATTTTCTTATTTGGCCTACAGTCTCACTAGACTACAGCACTCATACAGCATTATCCCTGGCCTTAGTGATGTTATTAACTCAAGGTTCAACGTTTCAAGTTCACTGGCAAGTTGCCTTGGGAGTATCATTCTTAGCGTATGCGATTTTAATGCTTTACCAGCAATATCATACTATTGCAGACATAGTCAGCACCGCTTTCATCCTGGTTCCGAGTCTGTTTATTATTAACAGGAAACTGGTCTCTAAAGACCCAAATTGGGAACACTGTTCAGCTAAGCCTTATAAGAGTTCATAAAGTCGATGCCTGGCTTTAAGGCGCATCGCCAAACTAAAGCTGCTTCCTCACAAAAGTTAGGGTAGGTATCTTCAATAGCCTGAATGAAAGAGTCTACGAAAAGTTTATACATATATTCGTCAGCTCGAACTTTATCGGCGTGATGTCGAGCGATAGTTTTTAGGTATTCGCTTTCTTTATTAGTACAGTAGAATTTGACTAAGTGCTTTATAGATTCTCGAAGCATTTGCTTCTGCTTATCCATATCGATATAAGCAAAAGCATTTTTTATTAAATTAGAGCTATTAAAAAAGTGTGTATAGAAAGAATCAAAAAAGTTGCTATCGTTACTCAGAATAAAATCGTAACTAACGTCAAAATGACTCCCGAGAGATTCAATCATCCCCATTACTTAAGCGCTCCAATGCAATTT
>NZ_LWGA01000851.1:0-10120 GCF_001635235.1 Oleiphilus sp. HI0117
CGTCACGACTGAAGGCGCTAATCGGGTTTCTTCAAATCAAATTGTCCATGCAGGCTCCGGCCTTACGCGCGTCGGCCCCTTAAACAAAGCTGCAGAATCTAACGATGCTGCCCGAGCGCTACTTAATTACCTTCAGCCACCCGCATTAGACAAGACGCTAACACTCCAATACGAAAAGGACATATGGCAGGCTTTGTGGCACAAGCTCGTGATCAATTGCGCTATTAATCCCTATACAGCGCTACTAAATTGCCCGAATGGCCAAGTACGGACATCACGACGTTTTATTGAAGGTTGGCCAATACTGAAGCTAGAACTTAGCGAGCTGCTAAACACAGCAAGCTACCCTCTTTCCGGTGATGAAATCGAAACGCTGGTTTTCGATGTGATGCAAAAAACCAGCACAAATATCTCCTCTATGCTACAAGATATTCGCGCGGGTAAACGCACTGAAATTGATGATATCAATGGCTTTGCAGCCCGGTTTTTGGCTCAGCATACCTTAAGTAGCGAAGTGAATAGTTATTTGGCGAGCAAGGTTAAGGCTCTGCCTACACATTGAACCACCGAGGTCACAGAGCGCTTCGCTGCACAGAGGAAAGATAACACCCTAAGACTTTAGCTGAGTATTCACTCCAAAAAAGCTTTTTCCAGAGCCTGCGTATCGGCCCATATATCACAACGCTGTTTAGCCCGCGTAAGACCGGTATATAATAGCGAACGCGATAAAAGTTCTTTAGCGTAATCAGCAAGAAGAATCCCGACACGCTGGTACTCTGAGCCCTGACTTTTGTGCACCGTCATCGCGTAAGCAGGTTGCCAGGCTTTGAGCCTTTTCGGTGATACGATAATGCTCTCGCCCGAGCCTTGCGGCACCTCCACCTGAAACTTTCCCGTACTACCCGGCTCATGATTACGAGCAACGACAAAGCCAATATCACCATTAAAAACACCCAAGTCTGCGTGATTTTTAGTAATAAGAATGGCCTTACCATGATACAGGAAAGATCCGGTATCAACATTGGCGGAATAGTGCCCCGGTAGCATCGCCAGCAAACTTCGTTCAATATAATTATTCATAGCGATCACACCCTGCTCGCCCTCATGAGTCGAACATAGCAATTGGAAGTCAGCAAAGGCACTATTCAATGCTGCGATATCTGCTTGCTTCTGCACCGCCTCAAAATAGCTTTGATAGGCTGCCGTGATTGAGTGATGAACTTGCTGAGCATTCATTTCAGCTTGGTTTTCACCCTCTTGATAGTCGAACCATCGTACCTGCTTGTTATTGCTATCTAAGTGGCGACTAATGCAAAAGTCATTTTGAAAACCGATAAAATTACCGGCATTAATTTGCTCGGCAGCGCGCTTAAGTTCTCCACCAAAGCGGTAGGTCTTTCTCAAATAGCAAAGCGCTTGATTAATGCCTTCACTCGCTACTTTTTTGTCGACAGCTGGAGTTAGAAAGACTCCTGACTCATAGCCAGTCAGACTTGCCAGACGATCGGCAAATTCGCTACTATAAGACATATCCTCAAAACGCCTAACCGTCTCTGAGAATACCTCGCCCGGCTCCACGGGTGGCAGCTGATAAGGGTCACCCATAAAGATCACTTGTGTGGTGTCAGGCACGGTTTTGATTAACGCATGCATTAAAGCCAAGTCGATCATTGATGACTCATCAACAATTAAGATATCAGCTTCAGTAAGTGCAATTTCACTCCGCCCCGAAAAGAGGCTCTCTGCGTTAAGTTTTTCTGAATAAGAGTGTTGCGAAGGTAAAGCTTTATGGTCGATTAAGAAACGGTGTATCGTCTCACCATTAGCAGGCAAACACGCGCTAAGTGGAAGCATATCTGAGCCTTCTAGCACAGCCTGCTCAGTTTCGATTCGCTTAAGTTGGAAGGCGATTGAGTCCGCTAGACGAACGGCAGCCTTTCCTGTCGGGGCGAGCAACCTTACTTTTGCTGGTCGGCCCAAACGTAGCCTGAATGATTGATCGACCAAGTGCAACAGGCTTGCTGCTGTGGTGGTTTTTCCGGTACCGGGTCCCCCAGCAATCAAAGTTGTTTTTTGCAGCAAAGCATGTGCAGCTGCAACGGCTTGCCAGTCTGGTTTCTCGTCTGAGTCCACACCATTTAATGCAAACATGCTTTTTAAACACTGACTCAAACGATCCAACTGAGACTCGCTGAGTGCTTCGTCACTCAGGCTTTCACTGCTCACCCTTTTCGCTAACCAAGCTTCGAATTCACACTGTAGATTCCAATAACGAGTCAAATACAGCTTATCACCCGAAACAACCAAGGGCTTGACACTCTGTTTTGCATGCAGCCTCTTATGAGCTCTCGCTTGTGAGAAGTCATCGACGACGGAGAGCTGCAATAAGCTAGCTTTGAAGTCGTGATCAAGTCCTATCTTATGAGCTGACAAGGCAATACAGATTTGCCCCTTACTCGTCGCGTAGGACAGTTCACAGATTAAAAGCGCTAAGCTGCTGGCATGCTGTCGCTCTTCTTCTAACAAACCTTTAACCACAAACTCTGCGGCGTAAAGATCAAGCCAGCGATATGCAGTATTTTGTGCCTCGACCTGCTGAGCAAGGTTTTTCAGTACAGGCGTTTTAATTAAACTCATGCGCCCTCCAAATGCAGGTCGAGTGCTTCTATCAAAGCCGCTTCAGGTTTGATGAAATAGACACCCGTTTGCGATGCGCCCAACTCGTTCCCATCAGAGTTAAGTGGCATACCACGAAGATAGAGATAATATACACCACCAAAATCTCGTTCATAACGATAAGCAGCTCCCAAGCGTGCTTTTAGATAGCGATGTAAGGCAAGACTATAGATGAGGTACTGTAAGTCATAGCGGTGATCAAGCATCGCTTCAGAAAGTTTGTCGTGCGTATAATCTTCAAGTTGATCGCCTAGGTAATTCGATTTGTAATCTAGCAGAAAGTACTGCCCTTCTTTGACGAAAACCAAGTCAATGGCGCCTTTTAAGTGCCCTTCAAATGAAGCAAACTCAAGTGTTGGAACGGTCGACGCGTACGACTGAAGCAATTCATTAATACGCCCGATTTGGCAGCGCTGAACTTTAAAGTAAAACTCCATTTCTGCTTGAAAGTCACTTAGTGGCAATTGCGATAAGGAAAAGTTGTCGCTTAGCTTGGCATCTAGAATATTTTTTAACCACTCGCTTAAATAGGCAGACCAAAAAGGCAAAGCGCCTTCATCAACAAGGCGACTTAATGACAGTTTTTCTGCAATCATGTCTCGTAGGCTCAGAGGCTGGCCATCTGAGCGTAGTTTGGTGAGCGGCTGAGCCGTTTCGAATTCAATACTTTCAAACAAGGTATGTAAAAAAGTACCCGCCTTACTACCTCGGGGAAAGTCAAAAATGCTTAACTCTCGCTCTTCGCTTTCCGCTACGGGCTCTTTCGACGGCGTGCGACTATTGGAGCCTGGTGATGTCGTAATATGCTGACGCGCATGGCTTTCCTGCATTAGCCCGGTAAAGCTTTGAACTCGCCATTGGCTACTCAACCCTCTATCTAGCAGTTCACAAGCAATCGCCTCTTGCCGACCCTTGTCACGACCCTGTTCTGATTTAAAGTGCGCAAAACGATGTTGCTTTAGGCTCTCGCTTAAATCATCTTCGTCGAGTAAGTTAAATTGAATGACACCATTTGATTGTGCAGCCAAACCCTCTAAAGCCGAACGGTAGTTATCCTCGTCCAAACCTTCAAGTATTGCTTCACGGTCAAGCAGATAAGCCCAGGCAGTTTTCGCTACCCCCAAACTAAGTACGCCCGCGCCTTTATAAAAGTAGGTACCAAGGAAGCATTGATATTTTGCTCGTGTCAGTGCGACATATAATAAGCGGATATCTTCAGCCAGCCGCTCTCGGTCCACCAAACTGACATTTGACTCTTGCTTGAGTAAGTCGAGGTTTAACTTGCCGCTCTGATCATAAAACCACGCCATATCAGCACCACGGCCTGTGAATACAAACGGTAGAAAGACATAGGGATACTCTAAGCCCTTACTTTTGTGAATCGTGACGATACGAATTAGCTGTTCATCACTTTCAAGACGTAGACGACTCTCATCATCAGCCAGTACCGACGCTGAAATATTCTGACGAAACCAACGCAGTAGCGCAAAGTGACCACGTGTGACTTGCGCCTGACTTTGTAATAACTCCGCTAGCTGATTAACATTACTAAGGCGTCTTTCCCAGTCCTGGAACTGTGAGGCATCCTGGTGCCAAGATGCATAGACACCCAAGCGACTCATAGCGTCACGTATCGCGGCTAAGACTCCATGGCGATTCCAACATTTATGCAAGTCATTAAACAGTTCGAGATAATACTCCAAAACACTATCGTTATTTCGAATATCCAAGAGGCGTTCGTCGTCGATGCAAAAGAATAATTCAGACAGACAGCTCATTAGCAGATACTCATCACCCGGCTCTGCTATCGCTGCAAGCAAGCGATAAATGGCCTGCGCTTCTTCACTATCGTAAATATTGCTCTTGCCTTCGTAGCTTGCACTTAAGCCATAGCGTGCAAGGCGTTGCTTAACTAGCTCGGCCTCTTTTCCTGAACGAACTAATACGGCAATGTCTGAGTAAGCGGCCTTTCCTTCAGTCAGCAATGCAAGAATTTGTTGGACGCAATGATCGGCAAGTATGGAGGTCATCGCTTTTATATCACGTCCTTCAGGTCTTACTTGAGTGATGCAAAACGCAGGCTGACCACGCAAGTGCTCGGGTGTACTCTTCGCCGCGTTTACAGCGTTAAAAGGGATGTCTTCTGCGATAAATGGATTCGATTCGCGCTGGAATACCTGATTTACTGCTGTGACCATCTCAGGCGAAGAACGCCAATTGGTATCCATTGTGAACTGGTGGCCACGCGGGTGTTTGTCAATATCCTGCTTAGCTCTGAGGTAGGTGGCGATATCCCCGCCTCGAAAAGCATAGATTGCTTGCTTAGGGTCACCAATAAGCACCATCGAGGCATCTTTGCGAGACTCAATGCTTGACGAGAAAATACTCGAAAAGATATGGTATTGCTCACGATCGGTATCTTGAAATTCATCAATCAACGCTACTGAAAAGCGCTCGCGCACCGTATTAATTAATATATTACGTGTATCTTCGTCAGACAAAGCATTCGCTACGTTCAATATCAGGTCATCAAAACTGACAGCTTGTTGCCGTTCTTTCTCTTCATTGAACCGTTTACTGATCTCCTGGAAGCTTTGCACCAAGAACACTTCGCGTGAGCCAACTGGAAGTTTTCTCAGGTGCGCTTCTACAAAATTGAAGTAGGCATGCTCTGGAGGCACTCCACCCTTCTTCACGTCTTGGCTTAAATACCCTGGAGTAAAGACTTCAAACAGATTCTTACGTTTACTGGCTTTAGGAAAGTCGAAACTTGTGAACTCGGCTTCGCACCATTCGCGAATCAAAGTGAGCCATTTATTCTTATGGTTCACGCCTTTTAGCATTGATTCAGCGACAAGTTTCTGTACTTCATCGATGCTATCTAAGGTTCGTGAGCGAAGTGTTTGATACCAATCAATTGTGGCATGGTAATGCTGCTCCCAGGCTGAAAGACCACCCTCAAGTACAGCTGGTGTGAATACATCTGGTCGTCTATTAATCAAAGGTTCAAGAGACGACATAAGTTCTGCAGGCGTCGCCCAGTTACTATAGACCTCTAGTAACAACTCTTGTGGTAGAGCAAAGACTTCCTGGCGCCAGTAATCCTCACAGACCCGCAGCAACAGAGGCTTGGTGTCTTCCATCAGGTTTTGCGTAAAAGCGACATTTAAATCTAATGCATGACGCGCCAGAAGCTGCTGACAGAAACCATGAATTGTATGGATTTCAGATTGGTCTATTTGACGTTCTGCGATTCTTAAACGAAGTTTATCTGCCTCAATATCCGATGATTGTTGGTACAAATAATTCAGCACCTCATCGTCACTAGGTTCACCATTTAATACCTGGGAAAGCTCCTGAATTCGTGCACGGACTCGATCACGAAGCTCTTGCGTTGCTGCCTCGGTAAAGGTCACTACCAGAATTTCATCTACCCCGAGCTTTTGTTCTAGCAAATAACGTAAGTAGAGATTGGCGACCGCATAGGTTTTCCCGGTTCCTGCGCTCGCTTCAATTAGTGACAATGAATCAAGCGGGAACTGACAGAGGTCTAGCGTTTTCATTTTAGAACCTCCCCTTGCAAGTCGGTGAAAATAAACTCTTCTTTATAGGCAGCAACTTGCTTAACAAGTCGCTGCGACTCTATATCAGGTAAAACTCGAACCTCGGCGTGATCAGTATAAAGGCAATAGCGCTGCCAATAAGGGTCATCCATTTCACCTTCACGCGCGTTGTAGCCCTGTTTGTTACCTTCAAATATTTTTCTCGCTTTTGACTCGCCTTCAAATATCCAACTAAAGGCAGTCTTCGGTAGGAATGGCAGTGCTTCTTGCCCTGTTAGCGTAAAGAGCTCTAGCAAACCCTCCATATAAGATTTTGCGTCAGCAGCACTCAATTCAGGAAAGATCGTTACTTGCTCTGCATTAATCAACCTTGACTCGGTTTTTAGCTCAAGTCCCGTCTCGTGACCCGGTGCAACTTGATGGTGAAATAGATAGTTGACCACAACATGTTTTACCCAGCTAGAAAAGAACAACGCTGGCGAACTCCGGCTCAAACTAAACTCGCAAACAGCGCTATCCAGTAGGACTAGTGAACCAACTATGCGCTTACCAGAAAGCTGGAAGTCGATAACCAAAGTTGACGCTTCTTTCGCTAAAGCTCGCTCAATATAGGTAGATAAATCGACAAGTTCATCCTTCGCTTGAGCAAAGTAAGTTTCATCTAAAGGTGCTTTTGGCAGCCTCCCTGATAAGCGCCACTGATCAAAACACGCTTGTGTAAGCGTGTCAGAATCGACTTCCTTATGCATGTCCTTGACGACAGTTCTTAAGATATCACCCTTTAGTGCATAGATATCCAAACGGTCCAATGCAAAGGCTTCACTTTCTTCCAGATCATCTGGCAGTTTGCTAACCTTCAAACCAAGTATTTTCTGATAGTAGTACTTAAGAGGTGAAGACAAGGCGCTAAGCAATTCTTCCAAAGACAGACTTTGGATCTGTATTTCTGTTTCATCGTCTTCGACGAGTTGATCACTTTGAGGCTCAGCAAACATATCGAACTGATGTAATGGAGGCGCGTCTATTTCCAGAACATTGGCATTTGTTTCATCCTCTTCTCTAGACTCAAGTTCCAAGCCTCTGGAAAGGTCTTCCTGCTTTGGCGAAAACAGTGTCATCCAGTCCATGTTGTAGCTTTTGTCTAGTATTTTTTCACTGTGCGATTCAGAAACTTTTTCAGAATAATAGTCGGAGTGAAAAGCTTGCAGGCGGTGCTGCTTGGTCCACAACTCCACTACATCGGCATCTGCTTCGTTCTCTATTTTAAAATACGTGCGGCAATAATCCTGTAGCTCACTCACTAGTACAGAGGGGTAGCGAATAGAATTATCGCTAATATTGCGACCCGTATAGCTGATATACAGATAATTCCTGGCACTCAGCAAAGCCTCCAGAAACAGGTAGCGGTCATCATCACGTCGTGAGCGGTCGCCAACTCGCCCCGGAGACCGTGCCATTAAGTCAAAGCTTGGTTTGTTTTCAGGCCTTGGATACTTTCCTTCATTCAAACCCAATAAACACACTAATGAAAACGGTACGCTGCGCATTGGCATCAAAGTACAAAAATTAATACGGCCAGAAAGAAATCGTTGCGAAACCTGCTCTTCTTCCAACACTTGCTTCACTTGCTGGGCAACGATGGAAAATGGCAAAGCTTTTTCATAGCCAGTAACTCTAAACTCATCACTTAAGGCTTCTAGCGCCTTTGCCATTGCCTGAGTAACACTTTCGTGCAAGGTATCCTGATCAAGCCATAAACGCCAGACATCTGCTATCGTAGCCAAAGCATCAAGGGGATGTTTTTCACCCGCTTGCATTGAGAGCGTTTGCTCAACAACGTCAATAAAGCGAACAAACTTACCCACCAATACCTGCTGATCTGAGCCGAACACCTCTTCCGGTATCACTTGTTCACCCGCAAAACTGGCGACAGGAACAGGCCCGAGAATATAGGCGCTTAGCAGGCGTTTAAGCGCTGCGAGCCAGGTTGTCTCGCCACCTGCGTCTTCTATATTTAATATCTTGTTACGATGCGTCTCAGAAAGCCCCCAACGAACATTCAAGACCTTGACCCAGTGATGAATACTAAGCAGCTCATCTTCATCAATGGAAAATCGCTGCCTGATTGCGGGAAAGTCCAAGCAATCTAATAGCTCGGCAGCCGTCATCCGACTTGACTCGAGTATCAATAGATTGCCAATACATTCCAATAAGGGTTGATGCCGATTCAAAGCCTGATCGGCAATAACATAGGGCAGGCTATGCGTTTGCCCATGGCGATCATAAACAAGGCGTGAAAAAACTGCCTCAATATAGGCGGCATAGTCTTCTATATCGGGCACCATCACAATAATATCGCGAGCATTTAAGCCGGGGTTTGCATCAAGCGTATTTAATAAGTAGTCGTGGAGAGCCTCAACCTCTCTTAAGTGGTTATGGCAACTTGCGAAGCGTATCGACTTATCGTCAGGATTCACACAATGGTGCTGGTTCTGCAGGTTCAAGATATCTGACTGAATTAAATTCAGCGCTGAATTATCTTCATCACCAAGATCATCGTAAAGCTCGGTGGCTAGATCAGCGAAAATTTCTTCTTGCATCAATAGCGACATATAATCGCGACCAAGCTTTCCCCATGACGCGAGCAAGGTGTTATGCTCAATAAAGTTTTCCGCTACCGTTTCAGCACTGACGCCCCGCGCAAGCAATGACTGATTAAGCAGGAGCTGCTGATACTCACTCATCACATCACCCCAGTAGTAGCGACAAGGGTTATTCACCACAACGTGTATATCAATGTGTTCAGCTAAAGCTTTGATAACAGCCAGCATTCTAGGAGGCAAGGCTGACAGGCCAAATACGAAGATTCGTTCGGGTAACTGAAGTTCCGCCCCTTTAGGTAGCGCTCTAATACAGGACTCCAGCCTGGTCAGCAGACTGGAACGATGCTGTCGTTGCGCCAAGGGCAAGTCAGGATAAACGCTACACCACAAGTCAGCCTGCCAAGCTTCCAATTCGGTAAATTGAGGACTACTGTAGTCTTTGGAATCCAGGCCGCTAGCAAGGCTCTTTATCGGCTTGCCTTGCTCCCATGCTTGCAACCATTCTGGGCGGTAGTTTTGATAGCCATCAAAAACGTCGGCTATGACACTCGCCATATCAAACACTAAAGACTGGGATAGCGCTTCATCGCCAGCGTTACCCAGCGCAGGCTCAGCACTCCCCTCATCAGTGTTTGGTGATAAGCTCTTGGCATAACGCCGTAAGCGCTGATATTCGGGCTGGGCAAGCTTACTCGGCAATTGTTCAAAAAGCTGCCACCTTAAATTCTGTTTCTCAAAGCCCTGTACTTGCAGAGGCTTCGGTAATAAGGCTTCAGCCAATTTCCAAATAAAAGACGCTGGCATGCTACATTCAACCATCGCAGAGATACCCAATTCTTCAGATATTTGCTGCTGAAGCCAGGTGCCCATACCGAAACTTTGAATAATCACCTTTTCCTGATCAAAGATTTTTTTCAGTGGTTCTCGTCTCATTATTTCAGCAATGATGAAAGCGAGGTTTTCAGTGCGATTCGAAGGGTAAAATTTAAGCATTAAATAATCAGTCAGATTTGAGAGTTGCGTGCGAAGAGCTAGCGCTATTTCTTTATTATCGTTGATACGTTAACTGAAATCATCAGGACTTTCACCTGCTTTTCGCGCTTATTTCAACTACGAGTCATCAACTTAATCGGCAAACTTAATGTAAGCTCTCAAGACATGAGCGGAAGTCCTTATTCATTGATATTATTGGATTTTTTGCTAACAAATAAAGTCGACGCCTGCATTGTTTTTTTGTATCATGAGAGTGTTTTTTGAACAGAGTCACATTTAAACCGT
>NZ_LWGA01000852.1:0-6110 GCF_001635235.1 Oleiphilus sp. HI0117
CCTAAACCAGACAAAATGAATCCGTGATCTAGCCTTAATTCGATGTTTATTGTGTTCAGTACAGTATGATGTAACTAGCCTTCAGGTAACCATTATGGGTGGTGCATGTTGCACCATTTGCATCACTCATATACACACTGAGCGACTTATCCGCCACTTTCGATGCCAGCAATAATGATGAAGCAGTATCACTACCACTACATTTCCATGAAGACATTCCTGATAATTTAAATGCAAACTGTTTCTTTCCTGTACTATCTTTACAACTATTATGTTCAGCCATTAACGCACTAACTTTACCTGCACATGCTATGTCAGCAGCATGCACATTTGCTGTGATTAATAAAAAAGCTACGACGATAATCTTTAAGAACTTCACTTTTTACACTCTTTTCGTAAGTAGAACTTGCCTAAAACAAGTTCATATTTAATGTACTTCCTCGACAATGAAGCGGCACAGTTTTTTGTGATTGATCAGCTTCTATCATCAACCTATTTTTGACTAGACTATGGGCGAATGTCACATGTATAGGTTAACAAAATAAACTTCATCTGAAGGAACAACCCAATGACCAATCGCGCTACATGTTTCATCTGAGCTTATCTTACCTGTCGAGTCTCTATAAGAAACACCAACATCTTTTCCTTGAGCTTGGGCGGACAAAAATAATGCAAACCAAGCATTGCATTGATCTGACGTATCTCCAGCCAAGGTACATAGTTTATGAATACCAAAGCCAATATTCACGTATAAGCTATCACCTAAACCTATATACTTAACAGCACCCTTACACTCGTAATTCGCTAGAGCCGCATTTGTTAATAACAATAATATTCCTGCAACAAATAACTTTCTCATTACTCGACTTCCCTTTCCAACCTATTTGAGACCTTATAGCTACTAGCTATAAGCACCTATAACATGCCTAATTCGGGTTTCTATTTACGTGCATCAGCAGAAAGAATTCTACAAACTATCGAGTCTGCAGATGCTGAACGATCATGATCAAGAACCACTTGAAGCTTTTCTCCAGCTTTACTCGCTGCAAGAATATAAGACCACATCGCTTTCTTATACTCATCGCCCGCAATATCTATTTGAGCTCTACTGTATTTGCACTCTTCTGGAAATGCTGGGCTAGTAACATAGGAAGTGCCATTATTTAGATGGAAGTGCCAATCAACTAGTTCGTTTGTCCAAAACCTTTCAGCATATGCTCCAAAAGAAACACATGTCAGCATAATTAAAACTGCTACTTTCATTCTAAAATCCTTTGACTAATAACATTCCAGAATCAACCTAAATTGACCTAATGCCGGAACATAAAATAAACATCAAAATAAGATGCATTAATTACAAGGTTTTTTGTCCGGCCCTACTCGCCTCTACTAATCGCCCATTAAATGCCAATAATAGAAGTAAGCCGTTCCAACACTTCCATGCGCAGAGACAGTCGTACACGCATCAGGGTTAGAATCCGGGCTATAAATCAAGGTCTGAATAGCTTTACCTTGGGCCTGTGCAGACAAAGCCATCGATAACTTTTGATCAAACATTTCGTCACTATTCTTTAGGTAAATTGAAGTTTTATTCGTTGCACAAGTTACTAAAGAAATATTCTCAATTTCATTCTGACCTTGTAGTAACAGTCCGCTTCCAAGCAGCTTTACATTTTTGGGGTAAACAGTTAACCAAGCATGCCCAGCAAAAACAGATGTACTAAAAAAGATCATTATGAGGCCGATAATCTTATTCATATATAATTCCAAAGCTCATTATTTTCATCTACGAAACCACCTACACAGTACTCGTTTCAACCTATAAAAGGCTGAATAATTAGGTATCAAACCCATCATTGAAAGCGATACACCCATGCCATTCCTGGCGTTTAATTTGCCCTATTCCTGAAAGCAAATTCTGCTTAGTGAATGTAATTATTCATCATTCAAAATTAGTATTTTTGCCGTTTAAAACAGCTTTTTTACCAAACCGCCAACGTCTGCTTTAAGCCTAAAGTGGACCTTAATAGACTGCCTTTAATAAGCTTGCTAGAAACTGAGAACATTTAGATACATACTTTTTTAATCTCCATCACTCAATACAAATTCTCTACTTTTATTAGTCACTATAACGCTAGTAACAAAAACTAAAGCCAGAAAGAAGAAAAAAACTCCATTTAAATAATCATTTTCGGAAACTATAGTTTTCGCGACAGCTAGACCTAACATAAGTAGCGGAGCACACACGATGAAATACTTAAATGCACTATATTTACACCTTTCAATAAATAATTTATTAGTCTTGACCAAAAGGAAGATGAATAAGAGATACAGGACACTGAACCCTACACCAAATTTCAAAGTGATAATTGCCGGTCCATAAATAGCGCATATAACCAAAAACTTGACCCGAGATTCCCCCGATAGATTATTACTCATAGGTTTCGCCTCCATCATTAATTAGTCTTTTCCGGTATAGATAACGTGTTAGTAAAGTCTATCGCATCATTAGCATAACCGGCCGTATCTACTGTTCCCTGGAACCCTTTACCACCATAGAAAAATGCATCATCCAGGAATTTGGCTATAGGAGCTGCGGGCAACAAAAGTACCCCTATTAAATTAGTAACACTTTCTGAGTCCAGCCAAAGAGCACCCATTGCTGAAGCTCCTGAGACTAGGTAATAAGGGATCGTTAAAGTTCCAACAACAGAAAATGCTGTCGCATATTCTTTTTGCGTTGTAGTGGTATATGATTCCAATGACGTTGCGTCAGCTTGATCAGCCATAATGACGCCAGAATTCATCACACTCTGAGGAACCCAGCCTTTATTTCCATTCTTAAATGTAACTTCGACGCAACCGGGGCAGCCGTTTTGTTCTGACGTTAACTCATTAAACAAATGAACCATCGCCGCTTGAATAGCGCCTTGAGCAAAGTCACCGCCAGTCGCGCGAGAAGCTAAACCTCCAAAC
This sequence comes from Oleiphilus sp. HI0117, assembly GCF_001635235.1. Taxonomy (NCBI): domain Bacteria; kingdom Pseudomonadati; phylum Pseudomonadota; class Gammaproteobacteria; order Oceanospirillales; family Oleiphilaceae; genus Oleiphilus; species Oleiphilus sp. HI0117. The sequence goes on from NZ_LWGA01000852.1 coordinate 2,977, forward strand.
GTGGCAACGACTACTGTTCTCTCTATACTTAAAGGATCACCAAAACCACGAGTGGCGTAGCTACCAATTTTAGAGGCCAGCGCAGAAACCGCCCCATGAATAAACTTATCCCCGCGTAGGTCTGCTATGACACCTTGACTGACCATGTGCGTAGCCGTTATCAAGGCCCAGCTACCACCAATATGCCAGTAGCCGTCTGGGTTATTTATCCAACCACCCTCTGCAATGCCATTTGTGACGCCAGCAGAAGCAGCGGCTATTGCTGCATTTTCAAGCGACTTTCGCCCAATTTTGCCTGATTGCAAAAAGGACATAGTTAAGTTAGTAACTGCCGAGCGGGTCATCGCAACACCAACCGTCATTTTAGAGCCACCTAAAACCCCAACATCTGGATTCATCATTGTTGCGGAGAGAATAATACTAGAGGCCATCTGCCATGTAGGGTTATCACCGTAATGTGACGCAGCATATAGTAAGATAGCAGCAATGATATGACCGTAGTGTCCAGTAGGGTCTCGACTAACGACGGGATTACCTCTTACATAGGAGTAGCGGTTATAATCTAGTGGTGTTTCAATATCAGGGATCATTGAGTCTGCTGATGTAAAACGACCAATCACTGGATCATAGAGGCGCGCATTCATGTTTATTAGGCCAATTTCGTCAATCGACTCATGAGATGTAAAACCTCGCACGCCTGAAAGCTCAGTCATTGTTTCAGCAGCAATGTACCGAGAGATTAAATCATCGCCCTCACCTTCTTGTTCGAAAGCACCCCATACGTCTGCCCCTACGTCACTACTCTCTGCAACAACTGCTGTTTCCTGGTCTAAGTGATTGATTTGATCTTTCTGATCTTGAATTAAATCATCAATCAACGAACCATAAGGTGAATAATAGCGTCTAGAAACAACCTGCATACGAGAGTCAGTGATTAGCTCCCCACTTCCCAATATGTCCCTATGAATATAGGAAACTTTATCTGCTGTTTTGGCTTGTGCTATCTCATCCTCCAAAACAGTATCCGTTTTTTCTATCACCGCGACTGCATCGCCATCAGCCCAAACAGTATAGCGATGTATTACTTCTGAACCTTTTTTAACGTATTCGTAACCGGGTTGAACATAGTATCGCGTTTCACCTGAAGTTGTTTTTACCACTCGTTTTTGAGACGCATCGTATTTGAAGGAGACTGTTTGGCCATTTGCTGTAACGGATTGTGCTTTATTAAACGATGCCCAAACATAACTTCGGCCATCGCCTGTTAGCATATTTCCGTTTGCGTCATAGGCATAACTGAAATTACTTCCTTCAAAGCTTCTTGAGTCAAGTTGATTTGTTAAAGGATCATAAGTCATGATTCCAGCATTCGTTTTACGAGTTATATTCCCCCGTTCATCATGCTCGTAAGAATATGTGAGACTATACTGCGGTTGATTATATATCGATTGATCAAACGTCCAATCGCTTAGTCGCCCTTGATCATCTGTATACAGAAAAGTTTCTGTTGTTGTATTACCGAGGTCATTGGTATCGGTTTTATCGATGATTCTTCCACGGTCATCATAGCTATAGGTGAGCTGCCTCAGTGAACTTCCATTCACAATGGCGGTATTAATCTGCTCTACCAAGCCGGTTTCAGGATCTAAATCTCGATGCGTGTATAAGCCATTTCCGAATATCTCTGTCTGGAGGTAGCCTTTTGGTGTTCGCTTGGCTGCATGCCAAAGTGTTAACTTACCATGAGTGCTGTTCAAGTCTTGCTGGCTTTGGGCAAGTGCTGCGGCTCCGTCTTCATCAATAACATATAAAGCTTCGTCAACGGCACCAAGTCGAGCTTCTATAGTCGCTAAGTCACTATCTATACCATTATCTAGTTCTGAAATCTCTGAAGCTGAGCTAGAAACAGCCGCTTCCATTTGACCAAAGTAATACTTGTATTTTTCCTCATAAAAATCTTGAGCCTCACCAACTTCCATTTCCCATTGATGAATATAAGGAACTTCTACAGTTGCAGGAACAAACGTGACAATATCGCCTACCATTATTGGAATTAAACGCTCTTCGTCTCGCATTCTTTCCTCAAAACCTACATACGTTTCATTAATGGGCTCTTCAACAGAGTATGAGTTAAGTTCTGTTTGTAAGGCTTGAAACAAGTTAAGTGCTGCGGGGAGATCGTCTTCAAAATAACTTTCCCAAGGAGCTCTATCTCCTTCAAGATCAATAGCACCCCACCCCCAAACATAACAATAATTTGACGAGGACAGGAGTTCATCTATATGAGAGAGAAGCTCAATTTCAACCCTAGCAATGCTCAACTGTTTTATTTTCTCCAGGACTTCAGCATTCGTGAAGAAAGATTCACGCGCAAGTAATTGAGTTTTAAGCGAGGCTACTCGCTCGGAATATATAGGCAGCTCAGCATCAAGCATTTGATGGCCCGGAAACTTTGAACAGTCAATAGAGTTAACCCCTTCTCGATTAAAACTGCCATCTTCATTTACTGGGTTTGGGTACATAGACCTTCTCAAAAGAGAAGTTATTTCGTAAAAAGACACGTCTTTGATATAGTCCAACAGCAATTGTACCGTACTTATTTCAAACTCACTTGCTCCTGCACCTGTTTGATAAGCTGATATTGTAGCTCTAAACAGTTCCTGGTCATTTAACAAAGGCGCTAGATTCTCTCTATACACTTGATAAGCTGATTCACAGTTAGCTATTGCTCGGTTATATTCTTGGTTTTTGAAATAATACTCACTAAAGTCATCAATATTAAATTCGCATTCATCGTAATTATTATCAGCGTAAATGTAGTCTTGTAATACCTTTTTTAACTCATAGAGTTGTATTTGTGCGTCTCTGTCAATAAATTCGTAAACTAAATCAAGCGTTCCTTGATCAAGCTCCGAAACAGTCTTCTCAATAATACTCGAATCTGTTTCACTACCTATTACCGTGCCGACAACTTGCTGCTGAACCAGTGATTGCGCCAGATATCTCTGAGCTAAACCTTCGAAGAATGTGACTGGGTCAATTATTTCTGGTGCAGGAATTATTTGTTCGTCACCGTTGGCCAGGGTAATAGTTAAATCACTTATGGCAACAGTTACTTGATCTGTATTATATCT
>NZ_LWGA01000853.1:0-9026 GCF_001635235.1 Oleiphilus sp. HI0117
TATCTAACGCTAAGGAACTCGGTACTTATAACACGCGTTCTTCCTTTCAGTTAGGACGGAAAGTTTTAACTTTCTCAGAATTGTGCCACCGCTCACCTCGCAGGCTTTTTTAGTCTGTTAGCACCATTGCGTTGCATCTTCAATTCTGCAAGTAATCATTGCACTTTGCTTGGGCGTGACTCTTCCTTGTCGCACTTTAAATAGCACTCCCCTGTATTTCTGTTTCTTACGTACATCTTGTTACATATTAATTTTCTTAATGAAAACAATTGATTAGCTTAGTGTTAAGTGGTCTGCCTTGATGTGATTTTACTAGTGGGCATGGCTTATGCCCCTTCTTTGATGTTGATGACATTTATTGTCCTTTAAATCAGGAAAAAGAATGGGTCTAGAAAGTTATGTCTACTGCTCGGCGTTATCCTAAACATACTTTTGTTTTTATTGTCATGTCCCTTGCCTGTGTGAGTGCTAGCATTTTTATTTCAGGTGTTACCTGGAATGCCTTGCTTATTGCCTTGCTTGGTGTCATTGCTCTTGCTTTGATGCTTTGGCAATGTGCTTCTGCTCAGGCATTGCAGCAGTTAGCGCATTTGCTTCAACTTCCGGATAGTCAGTATCGCGATTTACCTTTAGAGGGTTTAGGTAAAGATGAAAGCCTAAAAGCCTTCAAGGATTATTTACTTAGCCATGAACGCTCAGAACAAAGCAAGGAGGAGTACTTTGCTGAGTTTGTTCATATGGCCAGAGAACTCTCAATTAGTGCCTTGTCGGCATCAACCAATGCAAAAGAGCAAAAGGCTTCGATTACCTCATCAGCAGCGGCTGTGACTGAGTTGAGTCAGAGTGTGGAAGATGTAGCGGCACAAATCAAATATGTTCACGACGACATAGAACGCTCGCGTGAGCAGACAACTGAAGGTATCGCTGAGGCCCAATCTGCCACAAATGAAATAAGCCGTATGGTCGGTTTATCTAAAGAAAGTGAGGTACTGGTTACAGAGTTGTTGGAGCATACCAACAATGTCGCAGCGATGTCGAAAATCATCATTGATATATCGGAGCAGACTAACTTGCTATCGCTTAATGCTGCGATAGAAGCGGCGCGAGCAGGCGAACATGGGCGAGGGTTCGCTGTGGTCGCAGACGAGGTTCGAAGTCTTTCAATTCGTTCTAGAGAGTCAGCTAATGAAATAACCGAAAGCATCAATAATGTGCAAAAACGAATGGTAGGCGTTACCGATAAGTCTTGTCAGGTAATGCGTGCTGCAGAAGATAACGCTGCGCGTATCAACCAGCTTGAAGGCTCTTTGGGAACGATCGCAAATATGATCGATAGCATTACAAACAAAATGCTCGTGATTTCGACAGCAACGGAGCAACAGAATATTGCAACGCGTGAAATCTCCGAAAATGTTGAGGCTTTATTAGGTAGGGCAAATGACAATTCCGTCATTGCAGATGAGACAGTTAAGGTTGCAGAGTATCTTGCAGACCGCGCTGAACGCTCACAAGCTAGTATAGAGAAGGAGTAAAGTTTGTCAGGTTTATTAATAGCGTTCGTCACCATTATTCTTGGGGTGCTTGTTTGTGTTAAGGCGATGAGCAGTAAAAAACGTAAGCACATTGAGGCCTTGTATACCAATATTGGATTGGTTAAAAACTTAAAGGTATTACTTATATTCATTCAGCAACATCGAGGCCTAAGACGGGTTATCTTCATGGTGATCGGTCTTTAGATAATGCTGTCAGGCAGGCGAAGCAACGAGTCGATAATCAGTGGCGAGTAATTGAGAACGACCACCCCTTAATTATAGAGGATCAGTTGTTCGAAGGTATCTCAACTCACTGGAAACGTCTGTCGTTTCGTTGGCAGCAGAAAGCAGTGACTAACAATATTGAACAGCACAATCGGCTTATTATCAACTTGCTGTACCTGATAGAAAATCAAGCAGAAAGTTATCTACCCATGCTTAGTTTTGGTCGTGACTCTGGGTTAGATGTTATTTGGAAGGAATTGCTTGAGACAATTGAAGCGATTGGGCAAACGCGTGCTATTGGTATGGGGGTCGTAAGTTGGATCAAACAGAAGATAATAGGCGTCTGTCTTCAGCACTTCTAAGTCCATCAACCCAACAGGCAACGCAATCCCATCTTTCTTAGCTTTCAGTTCCCGAGTCATTATAGTTAATTACCCAGTCAGAAGTCTTATGAAATTCAGGTGACTCAAAACGATGTCTCATGTTTAAGACAGATTCGTAGAAGACATCTTCCAATAGAAAGTTCACAATAAATGCCGGAATAAAACCACCCGGCTCAGTATGCCCTTGCCAGACGATTCTGGTTTTCTCGTTGCCTTCAGGAATCAGTACTAGTTCATTATTAACTTTAGGTGTTCGAATAACACCTTCATTTTTGGGTAGAGCATCGCCTTCAAACCATTCTTTAATTCGAACGACTTTTGAATCAGTTTCCTGTGTTAGTTGCTGGCCTGCGACGATATCTCTGTCAGCCAGTGGCCAGGGTAAACCCATTCTCATATAGATTTTTCTGGAACGTTCATCGTCAAAGGGCTCGATTTCATATGCGTCTACCATGTCTTTGACCCATTCAGGGAAGGTCTTGATATCAGAGAAATTGGCAACAATATTAGATAGCTTTGATTGCACCACTTGCTCTGCTTTAAAGGCAATAAAGTCACTGCCCGGCCAGTCGCGGGTAAACACCTTGATGCCATTTTTTTCTAGCATTAAGTCCCAACCGCTATCGTCCAGGGCCGGAGGGAGGTCAGTTCGATAGGCTTCAAGCTCAGCAGAGACGGTCGTAGAAAAAATACTTAATGTGACCATCAAATATTGAACGGTAGAAAGTACAGTATGTTTCATGAATTTATTACCTAACTAAGCAGTGTCTAAATCATTTTACTTTGAAATTTAGACCAGTAATGTGAGTTGCTCGGCATTGTTTCTTACTGACGTGATACAAGGAATATGTCTCGATATGTGGTTATTTATATCTATCATGCCGCGCATAAAGTTTGTCATAGATAAACTGTCTGAACCAACGATGCATTGGGTCATGGTGCATCCGTGCGTGCCAAAACATGGCGATCTCTAAGGGTGGAATGGGGAAAGGAGCGCTAACGACGGTAAACTTATCCTGGTCGACATAACGTCGAATAAAACCACTGGGTAACAGAATCATATAATCGGTCGCGGCGATGATTTCCAGCGCAGCAAAAAAGTGTGGCACCGTGAGCGCGACCTTTCGTTGTTGACCAATGCTTTTAAGGTAGTCATCAACCGGACTTTTGCTGGTGCCTGAGGAGCTAATTACGATATGGTTCATCCCAATATATTCTTGTAAGTCTATCTTTCCTTCAGAGGGATGAGACTTCCTGATAACGCCTGCGTAGTTATCTTGAGCAACGATGCGTTGGTGTATGTTATCGGGTGGAGAGGTGACGCCACCAATCATCAGGTCTACCTGATTATGTTCAAGCTCAGTGAGTAGGCTTGAGCGCCAATCAACTGTTGATAAACTTAACTTTGGTGCGGCTTCTTGCAATAGCGGAACTAATTTTGGTAATAGGTTATTAGTGCCATAGTCGGTCGTTGCAAGTCTTAAGGTACCTTCGTAATCTTTAGGGCTGAACTCGATAGGGTCAAGTAAAACACTGATTTGCTCGAGTGCCTGATTCACTAAGGGAAGCAGTTGTTCAGCGTTCTTAGTCAGTAATAAACCTTTTCCAGAGCGCACAAGTAATGGGTCTTGAAAGGCTTCTCTTAGTTTACCCAAGGTTCGGCTAACTGCTGATTGTGTGAGGTTTAATTGTTCTGCCGCCCGTGTGACATGCTTTGTTTCCAGCAACAGTTTTAATACTACAAGGCTATTCAGATCGAACTGGCGAAGTGTGACTAGATTCATGAGCAAGGCTAACCCACAGCTATTGGTATAATTTAAAATCATAACATACATAATAATAATGAATTGTATTTATGTGTTCTCTGCCTGCATACTGAACTCGAATTTTTTGATCACTCGTTGTAAAGAGGTCGTTATGAGCAAGCAAACTGAAGCGTTATATGAAAAGACTATTGAAGTGCGATGGGCTGACTGTGATGCGAATCAGCATATGAGGCATTCTGCTTATTCTGATCTGTGTGCGCATACTCGAGTTGCGTTTCTTAATGAGATCGGTATGACGGCGAAGTGGTTTAAGCAACATAATGTAGGCCCCGTTCTTTTTAAGGAAGAGACTGAGTACAAAGCCGAAGTTAATATAGGTGATGAGTTGCGCGTAACAGTGGAGCCAGGTGAGCCAACAGGTTTTACCAAAACTGTGCAGATGCTACAAAATATCTATAAGGCCAATGGTGAACTATCGGCAGTTCATCGTTGTGTGGTGGGCTGGATGGACCTTGAAGCGAGAAAGATAATTGAGTTGCCTGAAAAGATTAAAGAGCTGTATTTGATAGAAGCGCTAGTAGAGGTCTGATTCTTTAGTGGTGTTCTTAATCGCTCAGGTTTTGAATGTCGCTATTAGTCTCATATAGACTGTGTTGTATGGTGCGTTAGCCTACTTTATTAGTTTCCTTAGCCCCACTCACATGGTCTTCTTACGCGATATGGTATTTACCCAAGACGGTAAAGTGTGCTCTAGTAATGCCAATCTACCGGTTTATGCAATAGAAGGGAACTACCCAAGATACTCTGTATCGATGAGGATGCCTTCGCGCCGGAAGCTTCGATGACTAATAAAAAACAAGGATCAGAGGCAGCACACTAATGAATCAAAAAACAATTTATATCACCGGTGCAGCGAGTGGCATTGGCCAGGAAATCGCACGGCGCTACGCAAAAAATGGTGCCAACCTGGCACTATTCGACCTTAATTTTGATGAGCAGGCAAAATCGCTTATTGAGGATCTAAGGCATAACTCCAGTCAGGGTATTGCCTATTACGAAGCCGATGTGACAGACCTGGATGGCCTGCTTAAAGTAGTTTCAGAAGCGGCGTGTCATGTGGGATTACCAACGATAGCCTTGCATTGTGCAGGTATTAATCGCACTGGTTTATTTGAAGCTGTACCAGCTAAAGAGTTTGAGACTGTTGTGACAGTTAACCTTTTTGGTTCTCGTAACTTTGCTCAGGCGACTATTCCTTTATTGAAGAAAAACAAAGTGCCTAGCAAGTTAGCCTTGGTGGCTTCTATGGCAGGGTTGGTCGGTACTTATGCCTATACCTCTTACAATGCCTCTAAGTTTGGGGTGGTGGGTTTAGCTCAGGCCTTGCGCACCGAACTCGCGCCTGAAGGTGTAGCGGTTCAAGTGATTTGTCCGCCAGAAGTTGATACGCCGATGGTGCATGAAGAACACAAAACTATTCACCCGGTTACCTTGAAGCTAAAACTTACAGCCGGTGCACTGACCTTGGAGCATGCGATTGACGATATTATGAAAGGCTTGGAATCGAAGCGTTTTTACATCATTCCAGGCAAGCTCGCCCGGATGACCTATTGGATGAACAGACTGATTCCCGTAAAGCTAGTTAATTTCTATATTGATTCGATTGTCAGAAACGTATTGAAACAACAAAAATAATAGGCAGGCCGCAATGAAGAAAGTATTTATTACCGGCGCAAAAGGTTTTATCGCACAAAGTCTGGCGCGTTGCCTAAATAAAAAAGGTATCGAGACCTGTGGGATTGATCTAAGTGCCAATCAGGAACAAAACATCATACAAGCTGATTTATTTGAGCCAGAGAGATGGCGAGACATGCTAGCTGGTTGTGACACCCTCATTCACACGGCTGCAGTGGTCTCTAATGCTGCAACAGAAGAGGAAACCTGGCGCGTTAATGTGTTGGGTACGCAGACTGTATTAGATGAAGCGGCAAAGGGTGATAACAAAAAGCGCTTTCTGCACTTTTCCTCCGTTGCCGCGTTGGGCTTAAGTCACACCGGAGCAATGGATGAAAATACTGCCTTGAGGGCTTGTGGTCAGAAATATTCAGACTCAAAACTAGCTAGCGAGCACCTGGTGCTGAATTATAATAACGCTGGAAAAGTGGATGCCACCATTATCCGCCCTGCAGATGTCTACGGTCCGGGCTCCCGACCCTGGACCGTGACGCCAATTGACATGATGAAGCAAAAGAAATTCATCGCCCCGAAAGAAGGTATGTTCGGCCCAGTGTATATTGATGACTTGGTCGAGGGCTGTTATTTGGCACTGAACTCAGACAAGGCAATCGGACAGATTTATATCCTATCAGGCATGGGGCAGGTGAGTAATCGGGAGTATTTTTCTTTTTTAGCCAAAATGTTAGGTTTGGACTCGGCAAGAACACTTTCCAAACAGGTGCTTTATCCTATCGCTTTTGCCGCGGAGCGAATTGCTCATCTTGTCGGTAAACGTACAGAATTAAATCCTTCTACCGTTGCGATGCTATCAAGGCCTAGTGCTAAATATCTCCATGATAAGGCCAGTGCAGAGCTAGGGTATCAGCCTAAAGTTAGTCTTGAAGAAGGGATGGCTAGGAGTGAGCAATGGCTGCGTGAGCAGGGAGTGATATAAAACTACCTCATCATGTAGACAGAAAGTCCCAACCCTCGCTGAGGCGACTGATTACTATGAGCTTTAGAGTCTGGCTCGCTCAATTTTTTGTACAAGATAGGCGCTGCTTATTTTCAGTCATCACAATAATTCGCTCTGGTTGGGATAAAAAATATGACGGCTTCATGCCTAGCATCATATTAAAAGTATGGGTGCAATGAGATAGGTCGACAAAACCCGCATCAATGGCGGCGTCGGTTAAACTCTTTCCTCTGCTGATTTCGACTGCGGTGACAAATAACCTATGCCATTGACGATACCTGCGTATGGGTACGCCTGTTTGTTTTTTGAAGACTTTGGTGAGTCCAGGTACTGACAAGTTCACTGTATCAGCGAGACTCTCAATAGATAGGTTTGTGTCAATAGAATCCTTGATCAAATCGACTACCTTAGATACGCGTTTATCACTGTCAAAAGGCTTCTTTACACATGTTTTGAATAGGCTATCAATCTCATATTTGGTTTCGCTCGTGGAGCGTTCTGAGTCGTAAATATCAATAACAGACTGTCTGAATAATTGTTCGTTGCCAAACTCGCTAAAAACCCCTTGGCCCATATCGCGGCAGAGGTCGGATAAGGCGCTAAAGTCCCGTCCCATAACATCTAGATTACAATTTGCGATGACCTGATGTTGTGTATCTATCGTTACAGAGCAGCCAGGTTTTAGTAATACGCATGTGCTTTCAAAACAAATGTTCTGATCTTTTGACTCAACTTTAATAGGACCGCCCAGTGACAGGGTCAGAGTTGCAGCGCCTTGGGACAAGTTCAGTGGCTCTTCAAGCCTGCCAATAAAGAGCGTTCGTTCTTCCCATAGATACAGGAGAGACTTCTTGTTCATTGTTATTAGATCTCGGTACGTGTGTACGCTAAAGATAGGCCTTTTGAAGAAAATAGTCCTCTTTTTCATGTTAGTTATGAGAACCAAAACTCACTAGTGATAGAAAAACGAGGGGAGTATCAGATTATACAAGCGAAGTAGTAGGGCTTGGTGTCAGTGTTTAAAAGGCTGGTATTTAACTCAGTATAAAAATAAATTTGAGGATATATCTATGAAAAAGACACTCGCATTAACGGCTGCTCTCACATGTGCAGCAGCTGCTCCGACACAAGCAGGATTCTTTTCTGATTATTTTAGTTACACGAAAACAGAAAATCCAATCATGTTAGTCCCTGGAATATTTGCCTTCGACTCAATTTCTATTGTCGATTATTGGCATCAGATTCCGAGCGCTATTGAAAGTCGTGGTGGTGAAGCTTATGTAGCTAAGATCAATGCTTTTGATAGTTCTGTGGGCCGAGGTGAAGAGCTGATCGCTCAGCTTGAGGAAATTAAAGCAAGTTCCGGTGGACGAATCGAAAAGTTCAACCTAATGGGTCATAGCCAGGGTGGTATGACTTCGCGTTATGTAATGGAAACACGTCCTGACCTTGTTGCGTCGGTTACTACGATGCATACGCCACATACTGGTTCGCCTATTGCAGACTTGGTGACAGATTTAGCTCCACCAGAAACAATTCGTGGAACGTTATTTGGCGCGTTTGCTAATGCAGTCGGTGATCTAGTTAACTTGTTGTCGGACAATAAAAAGTCCGACTCTGATATTTACGCTATGTTGGGAGAGTTTAATGCTCAAGGTGCAGCACAATACAATGCAACTTACACGCATGGCTTACCGACAACTGAGTGTGGTAATGGGCCCTCGCAAGTGACGATCAATGGCGAAGATATCAAGCTCTATTCATGGAGTGGCACAGGTCATCTGACTGCTGTTGGGGATATTTCAGATCCCTTGTTTGCCATCACAGGTTTAGCGTTTGATTCAGGTGAAGATAACGACGGTATTACCGGGCGTTGTGCATCTCACTTTGGCCAGGTTATTCGTGATGATTACTTCATGAACCACATTGATGCCAATAATCATGTCTTAGGATTAACATCATTGTTCGAGACTGATCCAAAGACCTTATTTAAGAAACATGCTAACCGCCTTAAGAAGGCTGGCCTATAAACGATTCCTAGAGAATTATGTGCTTTCCAATTTGGGCAATCAGGCAAGCTTATACTGGAAATGCCGTTTTGGGGTCCTATGGGCCCCACTTTTTTAAGAGGTTATTATGACGATAAAAACCGGGTCGATTGCATCGATAGCAGTCATTTTCGTGGTATCGATTGCTTTGTATGAATACTTTGGTTACGCAGAAATAGGCTCGGATAGTGCGCCTGTTACTATGATAGAAGCCAGAAAAATTAACGAGTCTTTGTATCACAAACCCTATGAAGTGGAGGGTATCAAAGCGCTTTCTTCTTCATCACTCGCGGGAACTGATGTGAATCACAACTTAAGTGTTGATGAAAGTCAGAACTTGCTGGCTGATGAAGGTCTTAAAGATATGTTCGAATATTTCC
>NZ_LWGA01000854.1:0-3403 GCF_001635235.1 Oleiphilus sp. HI0117
CAGCCAACAAGTCAGCCTTGTTCAAGAATACTACAATGTAAGGTACACCTACCTGACGAGACAAAAGGATGTGCTCACGAGTCTGAGGCATAGGACCATCAGTCGCACCACAAACCAAGATAGCACCATCCATCTGAGCAGCACCTGTGATCATGTTTTTAACATAATCGGCGTGCCCTGGGCAGTCAACGTGAGCGTAGTGACGATCAGTTGAATCATACTCAACGTGAGACGTCGCGATAGTGATACCACGCTCTCTTTCCTCTGGTGCATTATCGATGTTTGCGAAATCAACCTTCTCACCACCGAATACTTCTGCACATACACGCGTTAGCGCTGCTGTCAAAGTTGTTTTACCATGGTCAACGTGACCAATAGTACCTACGTTAACGTGCGGTTTATTACGTTCAAATTTTTCTTTAGCCACGGTTACACCCCTTTTTCTATGCTACCGACTTTAGTTTAATTAAGACTACGATTTATTAATAATCACTTCTGCAACCGCTTTTGGCGCTTCTGAATAAGTCAAAAACTCCATCGCGTAGGTTGCGCGACCCTGTGTTGCGGATCGCAAATCTGTTGCGTATCCGAACATTTCAGATAAGGGAACTTCAGCATTAACCACCTTACCAGCGGCGCTCTCTTCCATACCCTGTATGAGACCTCGGCGACGATTTAAGTCACCAACCACATCTCCCATATTCTCTTCTGGCGTTACCACTTCAACCTTCATAACCGGCTCAAGCAATACCGCACCACCTTCTGATGCCAACTTTTTAGTCGCCATACTAGCAGCAATTTTAAATGCCATTTCATTAGAGTCGACATCATGAAAAGAGCCGTCATAGAGCGTCGCCTTCAAACCTAGCAACGGATAACCAGCCAGAATACCGTTTTGCATCTGCTCTGCGATACCCTTTTCAACTGCCGGGATAAACTCACGCGGCACAGCACCACCAACAATCTCATTTACAAACTCTAAACCTTCTTCGCCATCCGCTAAGGGCTCAAACTTAAGCCAAACATGCCCATACTGACCACGCCCACCTGACTGACGAACAAATTTACCTTCAATATCACTAATATTTTTAATCGCTTCACGGTAAGCCACCTGCGGCTTACCAATATTTGCCTCAACACTGAACTCACGCTTCATGCGATCAACGATGATATCCAGGTGCAATTCGCCCATTCCGGAGATAATCGTCTGGCCCGTCTCTTCATCGGTTTTTACTCTAAACGAAGGATCTTCCTGCGCAAGCTTACCTAGGGCAACACCCATCTTTTCCTGGTCTGCCTGCGTACGAGGCTCCACTGCAACCGAAATTACAGGCTCTGGAAACTCCATACGCTCAAGCGTAATCTTGTTCTCAATATTACATAGCGTTTCGCCAGTAGTAACATCCTTAAGGCCGACCGCAGCTGCAATATCTCCAGCCAATACTTCTTTTATTTCTTCTCGGTCATTTGCATGCATCTGCACCATTCGACCAATGCGCTCCTTCCTACCCTTAACTGGGTTATACACGGTATCGCCGGTTTTTAGCGATCCAGAGTAGACCCTAAAGAAAGTCAGAGTACCAACAAAGGGGTCCGTCGCAATCTTAAACGCAAGAGCAGAAAATGGAGCAGAATCATCAGCCTCTCGAGACTCAACAGTCTCGTCATCATCAAGCACACCCTCGATCGCTTTAACCTCTTCAGGAGACGGCAGGTACTCAACAACAGCATCAAGCATCGCCTGAACACCTTTATTCTTAAAAGCAGAACCGCCAATAACCGGCACAATCTCATTCGCCAACGTACGCTTGCGAATCGCCTGCTTTATTTGCTGCTCAGAAAGCTGCTCACCTTCTAAATAAAGCTCCATCAAGTCATCATCCGCCTCTGCAGCGGACTCAACAAGAAACTCTCTCATCTCCTCACACTCATCCAGCAGATCTTCAGGAATCTCTGCGTAATCAAAGGTCATACCCTGATCAGCTTCGTTCCATAAAATAGCTTTCATCTTAATCAGGTCAACCACACCTTTAAACTCGTCCTCTGCACCAATTGTCATTTGCAGAGGCACTGGCGTAGCACCTAGACGATCTTTTAACTGTTCGACTACCATTCGGAAGTCAGCACCTGTTCGGTCCATCTTATTAACAAAGACCATGCGCGGCACTTCATATTTATTAGCCTGCCGCCAGACCGTTTCAGTTTGCGGCTGCACACCTGACGAACCACACAAAACCACAACCGCACCATCAAGCACGCGGAGCGAGCGCTCTACTTCAATTGTAAAGTCAACGTGCCCAGGCGTATCGATAATATTCACGCGATGCTGATCAAACTGTTGCTGCATTCCCGACCAGAAACACGTGGTCGCAGCAGAGGTTATCGTGATACCTCGCTCTTGCTCCTGCTCCATCCAATCCATTGTCGCCGCACCATCGTGCACTTCACCTATTTTATGCGACAAGCCTGTATAGAAAAGAACTCGCTCCGTTGTCGTTGTTTTACCAGCATCAACGTGCGCACAAATACCAATATTTCTATACCTGGAAATTGGAGTCTTACGTGCCAATTTTTTATCCTCTTAAACCCAAAAAGGCCCGCATAAAATGCAGGCCATATAACACTCGTATACCTTAGAAACGGTAGTGAGAGAAAGCCTTGTTTGCTTCGGCCATCTTGTGAACATCTTCACGTTTCTTAACCGCTGCACCCTTACCTTCGGCTGCATCGATAATCTCACCCGCTAGACGCAAAGCCATAGACTTTTCGCCACGCTTACGAGAGTAGTCCACCAACCAACGCATTGCTAGCGCTACCTGACGAGCCGGACGAACTTCAACTGGAACCTGATAAGTAGCACCACCAACACGGCGAGACTTAACCTCTACCATTGGCTGGATAGACTCTAGCGCTTTATCAAACAGCTCTAAAGGATCTTCATGACCCTTTGCTTTAACAGCATCTAATGCACCGTATACAATTTTCTCTGCTACGGATTTTTTACCATGAACCATTACGTGGTTCATAAACTTTGCAAGCGTTTGATTTCCAAATTTAGGATCTGGAAGTATCTCGCGTTTTGCTACGACTCTTCTTCTTGGCATGACAAGCCCTCTTTTAACATCAAAGGTCTTCAGGTTCGCTCAGACATAAAACGAAATATTTCGCCAGTCCGACCTTACTCTTATCCTTCAATCAATTATCTCATTGTTAATTGAAATATTTATGACAATTAACGCTTTCAGACAGACCTAAGACTATCCCTTAGGACGCTTAGCACCGTATTTAGAACGACCCTGACGTCTATCTGCAACACCTGAAGTATCCAAGCTACCACGAACTGTGTGATAACGAACACCAGGCAAATCTTTAACACGACCACCACGAATAAGAACAACGCTGT
>NZ_LWGA01000855.1:0-2654 GCF_001635235.1 Oleiphilus sp. HI0117
ACTCAAAATTTGAGTCATAAGTGCAAAACTGTATAAAAAATAAACTATAAAGGCTGCTATTTATCACTCAAATCTTTATAATGCGCGGCTATTTTATTTGACTGGGGATGCTAGGTGGATTTCGCAAAACATTACGATGTTATTGTTATTGGTGGTGGACATGCCGGGACTGAAGCTGCTTTAGCCGCAGCGCGTCGCGGCTCATCAACCCTTCTACTTACGCATAATATCGAGACGCTGGGTCAAATGTCATGCAATCCAGCAATTGGTGGTATTGGTAAAAGTCATCTTGTTAAAGAAATCGATGCTCTAGATGGTGCTATGGCACGAGCAACCGATTTGGCGGGTATTCAATTTCGAGTGCTGAATAGCCGTAAAGGGCCAGCGGTAAGAGCTACACGCGCACAAACAGATAGAATCTTATATAAAGCCGCAATTCGAGAAACCCTGGAAAACCAGGAAAACCTGGATATCTTCCAACAATCGGCTGATGACTTGATTGTTAAAAATGACCGGGCTTGTGGCGTTGTCACCAATATGGGAGTTCGCTTCCATTCAAAGACCGTTGTTTTGACAACTGGAACCTTTTTAGGCGGTGTTATTCATATTGGTTTAGAAAACCATTCAGGTGGACGTGCGGGAGATCCACCGTCGATAGCATTGGCAAAACGCTTAAGAGAAATGCCTTTTCGTGTTGGCCGTTTAAAAACGGGTACACCGCCCCGAATTGATGCACGTTCAGTTGATTTTAGCGTAATGGACGAACAGCCAGGTGATACACCTTTACCGGTAATGTCTTATACCGGCACAGTTGAACAACATCCAAAACAGATTTCTTGCTATGTAACCCATACTAATGAACGTACGCATGAGATTATTCGCTCAGGTTTTGATCGTTCACCCATGTTTACAGGCATCATAGAAGGAACAGGCCCACGTTACTGCCCTTCTATTGAAGATAAAATTAATCGTTTTGCAGATAAAGACTCCCACCAGATTTTCGTCGAGCCTGAAGGGCTGACAACGCATGAGTTATATCCAAACGGCATTTCAACTAGTTTGCCCTTTGATGTGCAAATTGACTTAGTGCGTTCAATGAAGGGCTTCGAGAAAGCACATATTACGCGGCCTGGTTATGCAATTGAGTACGATTTCTTTAACCCTCAAGACTTGAAACAAAGCCTAGAGACAAAGTTTATCGAGAACTTGTTTTTCGCTGGCCAAATTAACGGCACAACTGGTTATGAAGAAGCCGGTGCCCAAGGTTTACTTGCTGGTATGAATGCTTCGTTGAAAGCAAGTGGTGATATGCTTTGGTGCCCTCGTCGAGATGAAGCTTATATCGGAGTACTGGTTGATGATCTGATTACACTAGGAACCAGTGAGCCTTACCGTATGTTTACAAGCCGTGCTGAATACCGTTTGTTACTACGCGAAGATAATGCTGACCTAAGGTTAACTGAGATCGGACGTAATTTAGGTTTTGTAGGTGATGAGCGCTGGTCACAATTCTCAAGCAAGCGCGAAGCAATCGAGAAAGAAACAGAGCGTCTAAAAACAACTTGGGTGCAACCTGGCTCAGAAGGTGGGAAGATTGCTGACAAATATTTTGATCGACCTATTTCGAGAGAATACAGCCTTCGTGACTTGCTAAAGCGTCCTGAAATCAATTATCAAAGTATTGCTGAAATAAACGGTGATCCAACAATTTCTAATGCTGTTGCTGAACAGATTGAAATACAAACCAAGTATGATGGTTATATCAGTCGTCAACAGGATGAGATTGATCGTTTAAGAAAGAATGAATTAACCAAGCTGCCAATCGATTTCAATTATGATGGAATTTCTGGTCTATCCAATGAGATTAAGCAAAAACTATTAGAGGTTAAACCAGAAACAATTGGCCAGGCATCTAGAATTCCGGGAATTACACCGGCTGCTGTGTCATTGGTACTCATATATCTGAAGAAAAAATCTTTATCTAAATCAATCAAACATGAAAGTGCCTGATTTCGGCACTTCACGTATCTTAAAAGAGAATAGACGTGATCAATGCATCGCAACGTGCCAACTTTAGTAATATTCTAAGCGACGCGGCAGAAAAAATAGGTATTACTCTAAATGAAGAGCAGAATGGCCTTTTACTCGACTATTTAGAGTTATTGATCAAATGGAATAAAGCCTACAATCTGACGGCTATTCGTGACCCGGAAGAAATGTTGATTAAACATCTGGTCGACTCGCTTAGCATTGCTCCTTATATAAAAGGTCAGGACATCGCTGATATCGGTACCGGCCCTGGATTACCCGGTATACCGATGGCCATCTTGTTTCCAGAAAAGCGCTTTTTGCTGGTCGACAGCAATGGTAAAAAGACACGCTTTTTGACTCAGAGTAAGATTACACTTTCGCTAGCCAATATCGAAATAGTGCATGGACGTGTAGAGAGTGTTGCGCAGGATAAACAATTTGACCAAATTATGTCACGCGCATTTACAGCGCTAGATAATATGGTAAAACTATGTAAGCACTTACTTACTGAAAAGGGTGAGTTTTTAGCAATGAAAGGTTTGCATCCAAAAGATGAGATTAATGCACTGCCAATAGATTATCATGTTAAAAACGCAATTAAGTTATGTGTTCCCGCTTGTGAA
>NZ_LWGA01000856.1:0-9176 GCF_001635235.1 Oleiphilus sp. HI0117
GTAACGTATTGAGCTAACCAGTACTAATTGCTCGTGAGGCTTAACTATATAACGCCCAAGTGGTTTTATAGTGAATGATTATTCGTACAACGACGGGTAACGCAAATTGGATATGAGTCTTCGTTAGACAGCAGAGATAAAATTAGCTATTACTTGCTATTGTTAAAGACGCAGAATTAAGTGTTGTTGATCAAGTATCAGCAACCGAAGTTTTGCCTGACGACCATAGAGCTTTGGAACCACCTGATCCCATCCCGAACTCAGAAGTGAAACGAAGCATCGCCGATGGTAGTGTGGGAGGTCCCATGTGAGAGTAGGTCATCGTCAGGCTTCTATTAGAAACCCCAGTAGGTCGTCCTACTGGGGTTTTTTATTGCCTGGTGAAAAGGCAAATTTAGAAAATATGAAAAAACCTTGGAGATATACGTCTTCAAGGGTTTTTTGTTAATAGTTATAGCTCTGAATTAAACTTGCTACTATCTGACCGTGTTAGTAAGTAAATCAGGTGCCGCTGCTTATTATGTAGGTGTTCACGCTGGCTGTTGTAAGCAACACGCGTAAAACAGAGTTTTTATACCGGCATGGTATTTAGCTTTGCCGGTATTTCTCGAACTCTACGTTGATCTGCTCTTCAGTCATATGTTCCGTATTACTGATCCACTTATCGTGAATCTCTTTCAGCCGCAGATCATGTTCTTTACGAAGCTCCCTTCTTACTTTTGCTGCAATATAGCGCTGTTTTTGCTTATCTGCTTTAAAGTCGAGTGGCGGAACTTCTGTGGGCTTTCCATCCTCACCCATTGCTACCATAGTAAAATAGCAGCTGTTGGTATGGCGCTTCTCGTGAGAGTGAATATCTTCAGCAACGACTTTGACGCCTACTTCCATTGACGTGCGTCCGACGTAGTTTACAGAAGATAAAAAGGTGACGAGTTCGCCAATTTTAATCGGTTGGCGAAAGTTAACTTGGTCTACAGAAAGGGTGACGGCGTAATGGCCGCTATAGCGTGATGCGCAGGTATAAGCGACCTGGTCTAGTAGCTTTAATAGTGCGCCGCCGTGTACGTTACCTGAAAAGTTAGCCATTTCAGGTGTCATTAGCATAGTGAATATTACTGGCTCATTAGTGCCATATTGAATGTCAGACATAAGTTTGCTCCTCTAATGGTGCTATTGTAGACCTAAAGAGAAGCACTGATAATAAAAAAGGCCCCTTAAAAGGAGCCTTTTTATAATCTGCTAAGCTATTAGCCTATTCAGGAGTTGCACACTCACTTGCAGATGGGTTTTCAGCACAACGGATTTTCCAAAGCAGCTTAAGCGCTTTAGGGTCCATTTTACCTTCAGCTTTAAGTGCTAGACGAATGTCACGGCTAAACTTAACTAGCTCTTTTTTAGTCTCTTCGTTAGTTTTGATCCAGTACTTAGCTGGTATTTCTTTTTCGGCATCAGCAACTAGTTTATTGATAGCTTTCAAGCGGCCAACAACGTATTTACGCATTTTGTTACCAAAGTCTGCTGGGAAGTTGTCTTTCTTGGTGATTGTTTGAAGCATGCCGTAATATAGACGGTAGTCAAGAATGCCACCTTTGTCGCCAAGGCCGTGGTATAGCTCAAAAGTGTTGTAAGCTAGTGCTGGCATGAAAAGGATATCAATGTTGCCGTTGTTGAACTGGCCAGAGAACGTTGCCAAAGAAGTGCCTACAGGTGATGCGCCGGCCATGTTAGCAAGCTTGTGAGTCTGTGGGTCTTCATTAAGAACTGAAATCTTCTTGCCGCTGAAGTCTGCAACTGTATTGATGTTCTTATCGTTTACGAACGCGAACATAGAGCCAACAGGCCATGCAGCAACTGCTTCATATTGACCGTTTGTCATGATTTTGCCAGCCTTAGGGCTTGCAAGAGTAGCAAGAATTTTACCAAGACCAGAGTCGGAAGTGATACCGCCAATTGCATCAAGTGTCCCTGCGAAAGGAACAAATTGACGTGATAGGATTGCACTCAAGTGAGCGCCGTCACATACACCAGCTTTGAAGTCGTTAGCAGCAACTTTTTCATCGGTATAAGCGATAAACTCAAGATCTAAACCCCATGCGATAGCTTTTGGCTTTAAATCTGAATAGAAAGTCATTACTGGGCCGTTCTTCCCTACTGGATCCCATGTACAAATTGTTTTCTTTTCTAGCGCTGACGCTAGCGTACTAAAAAGAAAAATTACTGCGGTAAATAGTATTTTCTGTGCCGTCATCTTGACGTATCCCCAATTAAAATTACAAGTTCAAAGCGAAGCGCGAATTTTCGTCTATAATCGCGAGAAGTTCAATGGTCTTTGCTTTATTTGATAGACCAATTCGCAATATCGAGCATATGATAGTTTACTAGGTTGTTTACTCTAGACACTCTATAGGCTCGCTACTCTGTAGAGATATCGAAATAACGTGAATTCTTACTGACTGAGCATTGTTTAACTTAGGTCTTGTCGCTATAGTTAGCGGTTTGATTTAATAAGCTGCAATGTATTGTATTAGCTTAGATAAACTCTTTAGGATATTGATTTAGGAGCACGGCGAATGTCCGATAAAAATAAGCTTGTTATCTTTGATACGACCCTACGAGATGGCGAGCAAAGCCCCGGTGCATCGATGACCAAGGCAGAGAAATTGAGAATTGCTCGTGCACTTGAGAAGATGCGTGTTGATGTTATTGAAGCGGGGTTTGCGATTGCAAGTCCGGGCGACTTTGAGTCGGTTAAATCTATCGCTGATACAATAGTAGATTCTCGAATATGTTCTCTATCCAGAGCATTGGATAAGGATATCGATCGTGCTGCTGAAGCTTTAAGAGGAGCAAATGCGTCGCGTATTCACACCTTCATCGCAACCTCTCCGATCCATATGAAGTATAAGCTTCAAATGGAGCCGGATGCAGTTGTCGAGCAAGCTGTGCGAGCAGTAAAAAGAGCGCGAAGCTATACAGATGATGTCGAGTTTTCATGTGAAGATGCTGGTCGTTCAGAGTTGGATTTTCTTTGTCGTATTATAGAGCAAGCGATTAATGCTGGTGCTTCCACAATAAATATCCCGGATACGGTGGGCTATGCGATTCCCGAGCAGTTTGGTGAAACCATAAAAAACCTTATCGAGCGAATTCCAAATTCAGACAAAGCTATTTTCTCAGTTCATTGTCACAATGATCTCGGCTTAGCTGTTGCAAACTCTTTGTCTGCGGTAACCAATGGTGCACGCCAGATTGAATGTACTATTAACGGATTGGGTGAGCGAGCCGGAAATGCTTCTTTGGAAGAGGTTGTAATGGCAGTTCGTACACGATCTGACTTTTTTGACCTATCGACAAATATCGACTCTACACAGATCGTGCCTTGCTCGCGGTTAGTGTCGACGATTACTGGCTTCCCGGTTCAGCCAAATAAAGCAATTGTTGGTGCAAATGCGTTTGCGCATGAGTCTGGCATTCACCAGGATGGTATATTGAAGCATCGAGAAACTTACGAAATTATGAAGGCTCAAGATGTTGGCTGGCATACTAATAGTCTGGTTCTAGGTAAACACTCTGGCAGAAATGCATTTCGTTCCAGAATAGAAGAGCTTGGAATTTCATTGGAGTCTGAGACTGAGTTAAATCAGGCGTTTGCAGCATTTAAAGAATTGGCAGATAAAAAACACGAGATATTTGATGAGGATCTGCATGCATTGGTAAGTTCGACTAAATCTCTAGATCAGGTCGATCTCTATTCCTTGGTTTGTTTGTCAGTGTGTTCCGAGACAGGTGTTGTGCCTGTCTCAAAGGTTACTTTGCTCGTCGATGGAGAGGAAAAGTCTGCTGAGTCAGACGGTAGTGGCCCGGTTGATGCAACCTATAAGGCAATCGAGAAGATAGTTAACTCGGGTGCTGCGCAGCAATTATATTCTGTAAATAGCATCACAAGTGGAACCGACTCTCAAGGGGAGGTAACGGTTCGGCTAGAGAAAGACGGGCGTATTGTAAATGGTTTAGGTGCAGATACCGATATTGTCATTGCTTCTGCCAAGGCTTATTTGCATGCGCTTAACCTGCTCGAGCGTCACGACCCACGTCAGCACCCGCAAGGCGATGTATAAGTAGTATGTTGGCGCTATCCGATAGGCAGTCGCACCTCAGTGCGATGGGGGTTCACCAGTGGTATACCCGAACAAAGCTTTCCGGAGCTGCGCCGACGCCTGAGACAGTCCTCTTTCAGCCCGCGATAACAGAACTCTGCGAATCAGACTTAAAGCATGCTCTGCAGGATTCACTTGCGCCAGAGCGTAATGTTACGGAGAGTTTGGCTGCGGTAGAGAGAGCTCACTCTGCCATGGATATTCTAAAATCGGGTGGGCTTCGTCCTAGCGATGGTGAGGAGCCGGTTCAAGAGAGTCTTGAGTCGCGAGCACCTGTAGGAAGAAATCAGGCAGATTCTGAAGGTGTTGATATTAGTGCTTTGCCTTCATTATCTGGTGATCGCGCCTTAGATAGTTTTTCTCTGGTTCTATATAGAACCAGTCATGGTTTGATAATTTCTGAGTCTTTGGAGCCGGCAAGTCATCCAGTAGAGCTGACTCTGCTAAAAAATATAATTAAATCAAAAGCAGGCATGCATGACCTGCATGATAAGCCAGAATTCCAACAGCTGTTCAGTTGGCCGGTGTTCCGCTCTCTTAACTTGCAAAGTAAGCAAGGGGGGGATTTACCTGTTCTGCTGGCAAGTTGGATCAACTCCCATTGCGCTGAAGATGTAAAGAGTGTTCTGTATTTTGGGGCGGCGTATCCGCAGCTGAAGAAATTCTACGCCGAGCTAGTTTCATCCAGACCCGCTCTTAGCTTTAACGTTTTTAGTCATTCCCTGGCCGACATGCTTCGTTTCCCGCAGCGCAAGTCAGACACCTGGGTAGAATTGTGTGCTTACTTTGGTGAGTAAGTTGACTTCAATTTCCTTTCGAGACTTATGTAAAGCAGATTTAGACGCGGTCTTAAATATTGAAAGACGAGCCTACCCTTTACCCTGGAGTCAAAAAATGCTCGAGACCTCTCTAGGCAAAGATGACTGTTTTGGCGTAGAGCGGGCAGGGGTGCTTATTGGTTATGCTTTTGTTTCATGTGTATTGGATGAAGCGCACTTGCTGAATATATGCATTGATCCTGCATATGCGAGAAAAGGCTTTGGTCGAAAGCTTCTTCAATACACGGTATCTAAAGCGATACAGAAGCAAGCAAATGTATTTTTTCTTGAGGTCAGAGAGTCGAATCGCCAGGCAATCGACTTATATTTCTCTGAAGGATTTAATGAGGTTGGTGTGAGACCAAATTATTATCCTGCTGCTCAAGGAAAAGAAAATGCCGTATTAATGACACTAGAGTTATCGGTCGACCTTCAAGTCTAAATTTTTCTCTTGCTGCGAAAAAATACTCAGACGTTTATAATCACAGAAATTTTTATTAAGGCTGGTTTTCGGACTGGCATGCCGAAATCTTAAGGTAAGTATTCTTAATGTCACAAATAACAGATGAAATCTCCACGCGTAGAACCTTTGCGATTATTTCTCACCCTGATGCGGGTAAGACCACCATTACTGAAAAAGTCCTGTTATTTGGCGCGGCGATTCAAAAAGCCGGTACCGTGAAAGGGAAGAAAAGCGGTCAGCATGCAAAGTCTGATTGGATGGAAATGGAAAAGGAGCGTGGTATCTCGGTAACGACCTCGGTGATGCAGTTTCCATTTAATAAATGTCTGGTTAATTTGCTTGATACGCCGGGGCACGAAGATTTCTCGGAAGATACTTATCGAACCTTAACTGCGGTTGACTCTAGTTTGATGGTGATTGATTCAGCCAAAGGTGTAGAGGAACGTACAATCAAATTAATGGAGGTTACGCGTCTTCGTGACACGCCTATTGTAACCTTTATGAATAAGCTCGATAGGGATATTAGAGATCCGATAGAGTTAATGGACGAAGTGGAAGACGTTCTAAAGATTGCGTGTGCACCAATCACCTGGCCTATTGGCATGGGTAAAGAGTTTAAAGGTGTTTATCACTTATATAAGGATGAGACAGTCCTTTATCAGACGGGGCAAGGTCATCAGATTCAGGATTCAAGAGTAATAAAAGGTCTCGATAATCCAGAGCTGGAAGAGGCGATTGGGCATTATGCAGAAGAACTTAGAGATGAAATTGAATTAGTTAAAGGTGCATCGCACGAGTTTGATCATGAGCTATTTTTAGCAGGCGAACTGACGCCGGTGTACTTCGGTACCGCTCTGGGTAATTTTGGTGTAGACCATATGCTTGAAGGCTTAACTGAGTGGGCGCCTGCGCCGCAATCACGAGCGACGAATGTGCGCCAGGTTGAGGCCGAAGAAGAAAAGTTCACAGGCTTCGTTTTTAAAATTCAGGCAAATATGGACCCAATGCATCGAGACAGAATCGCATTTATGCGCATTTGTTCGGGAAAGTATAAGAAAGGAATGAAGTTAAAGCATGTTCGCACAGGTAAAGATGTGCGTGTTTCAGATGCGGTGACCTTTATGGCAGGTGACCGAGAACATGCAGATGAGGCTTATGCAGGCGATATTATTGGTTTGCATAATCACGGGACGATTCAGATAGGTGATACCTTTACTGAGGGTGAGCAGCTTAAGTTTGCGGGCATTCCAAACTTTGCGCCTGAGCTTTTTAGACGAATTCGTTTGAAAGATCCTCTGAAGATGAAGCAGCTTAACAAAGGCTTGATTCAATTGTCTGAAGAAGGCGCTGTTCAGGTGTTTCGTCCGCTGAAGTCAAATGACTTGATAGTTGGTGCCGTCGGGGTGCTTCAGTTCGATGTCGTAGTGCATCGATTAAAGGCTGAATATAAGGTCGATGCTATGTATGAGCCGATCAGCGTTGCGACGGCGCGCTGGGTGTCGTGTGATGACCCGGTCAAACTAGAGGCGTTTAGAAAGAAATGCTTTGATAATTTAGCTTTGGATGGGGGGGATAACTTGAGTTATATCGCGCCAACGATGGTGAATTTACAGTTATCTGAAGAGCGCTACCCTGAAGTGCAGTTTAGAAAGACGCGAGAGCACTAATTGCAGAATGAGGTGATAGGTCCGGAGCTTTACGATACTCATTGTCATTTAGATTTTGTTGAGTTTGAGGGGCGGCAAGAAGCCCTGCTTGAAAGTTGTCGCCGGGCAAGTGTAACAAAGTTGATTATCCCATCGATTGATCGTGGATCATGGGAGGGGGTGCAAGGCTTATCGCTTGGCCATCCTCAGCTAAGTTATGCCTTAGGGTTGCATCCTCTTTTTATAGCTAGGCATTCTTTAGGCGATATTAGCAGGCTTGATGCGTGCTTATCCCCGCGGCCTGAGGGGCTGGTTGCTGTTGGCGAGATAGGGCTTGATGTAACGGCAGCAGATATGGCTCTGCAGTACAGCTTGTTTGAGGCGCAGTTGGCGCTTGCAAGTGATCATGGTTTGCCCGTTATCATGCATGCTCGAAAAACGCATTCCCAGATACTGTCCGCATTAAAGAAGTTTCCAGGGAAGGGGGTGATTCATGCCTTCTCCGGAGGCAAGGACTTGCTCGATCAGTATGTCGCCAAAGGGATAAGCATCGGTGTAGGTTGCGTTATTACTTGGCCAAGTGCCACGCGAACCCGATCCGCTGTTGCGACAGCCCCTTTGGGTAGTTTGTTGTTGGAGACGGATAGCCCGGATATGAGAGTTTCCGGGTTGAGGCGAGAGTTTGGTTGTCCTTCGGATATTCGTCAGGTTTTTTCGGCGCTATGTAATATTCGCTCTGAAAGCCCTGAAATCTTGGCTGCAGCCTTGAGAGATAATGCCGAAGAAATTTTTTATGCGGGGCAATGAAAGAAAAACTAAATTAGTTCTGGATTAATTGTGTTTAATTATATTATACTGCGCGCCCTAAAATTATCGGTGTAGCTTTGCGAGTACAGCCCCGTCTCAATATGTGAAACCGCGATAATTCGTGACATCCGAATGGCGAAATTGCCATCGAACTTGGATTTTGTAAAGGCTCATTGGAGCTAAAGGCGGAATAAATGAAAACGTTAAGTGCAAAGCCAGAAAGCGTAAAGCGTGACTGGTATGTAGTAGATGCTACAGGCAAAACACTTGGTCGCTTATCAAGTGAAATTGCGAGCCGTTTAAGGGGCAAGCATAAGCCAGAATACACACCTCATGTTGATACAGGTGATTACATTGTTGTTGTTAATGCAGAGAAAGTTGCAGTAACAGGTAACAAGGCTAAAGATAAGATTTATCACAGACATACTGGTTATATCGGTGGTCTTAAGTCGATTTCTTTCGAAAAATTGATCGATAAAGCTCCTGAGCGTGCTATTCAAGGTGCGGTTAAAGGCATGTTGCCACGCGGACCTCTAGGTCGTGAAATGTTCAGAAAGCTAAAAGTGTATGCTGGTGATGTTCATCCTCATACTGCACAACAACCGCAAGTTTTAGATATTTAACGGAAGGCGATTATGTCAACTACATATAATTATGGAACTGGTCGTCGTAAAACTTCTGCGGCGCGCGTATTTCTAAAATCTGGTGGCGGTAATATTGAGATCAATGGCCGTGCACTAGATCAGTTTTTTGGTCGTAAGACTGCTCAGATGGTTGTTCGTCAGCCTCTAGAGTTGGTAGAGATGGCCGATAAGCTTGATGTAAAAATCACTGTAAAAGGTGGTGGTACAACTGGTCAAGCTGGTGCGATTCGTCACGGTATTGCTCGTGCTCTAATGGAGTATGACGAAACGTTGCGTCCAGCACTGCGTGAAGCAGGTTGGGTTACTCGTGATGCGCGTGCAGTAGAGCGTAAGAAGGTTGGTCTACGCAAAGCGCGTAAGAAGCCTCAGTTCTCAAAGCGTTAATACGCCTTATTCAAGAAACGCTTGTCGGTTATGCTGGCAGGCGTTTTTTTTTATGTTAATCCTTATTTTTATTAGGGATATTGTAGCGAAAGTTGTTGAAGCGGCAGGTCAATTTAATTACTATCTGTGGGTTTTGAAGTGCGCGGTCTAAAATTTTAGTCTAGTGTCGATAAGATAAAGTGATTGGGCGTTATTTACGCAGGTATAAGTTACTTATACTGGTGTAGATGTTGCTGGGTCATCATAACTAAACTACT
>NZ_LWGA01000857.1:0-5780 GCF_001635235.1 Oleiphilus sp. HI0117
CAGACAGGTGAAACCTTAAATGGCATCGTCCACTCCGTAGAGCAAGTTGCACGCCGTATAGAAAGCGTCAATGTTGCTGCCAAAGAACAATCTAACGGAATTGGACAGATCAACCAGGCCATTTCGCAAATGGATGAGATGACACAACAAAACGCAGCATTGGTTGAAGAAACTGCCGCTGCGTCAAGGTCTATGAGTGACCAGGCGAGTAAGATGCAACAATTGGTTCGTTTCTTCAGAACCTAGTCTGTCTGTGGCATAATTCGCAGCCTAAACCGAAAGGGGAGTCATTTGACTCCCCTTTTTTTGCACCAAAGTCTCAAACCTAGATAAAAACGAACCACTATATGTCAGCACAAACGAACGATATTCTTCAACAAGAACTACTTAGCAATCTATCTCGCTACCAAGATAGAGCGGCTCGCGTTTTCCATGGCAGAGGTAAATACTTTGAAGCGCTAAGCAGTCTGAATATTGAGTGGTACCCGCCCTATTTATTTGTGCAAAACTTTTCAGAAAGTCTTAGTGATGATATCGCCGCAAGTCTCAAAAAAGTATTTGACAACAATCTGTATATTTCAGCGATCATCATACAAACACGCAGTTGGCCTGAGTTAGAAACATCTATTCTCTACCAACGAAGCGAGTGTGAACTCCCGATTGAGCATACCGCTAAACTGAGCGACAAGCTTAAAAGCCATGTGAGCCTAGGAAAAAACCGAAACACCGGCGTGTTCCTGGATATGCGTGCAGGTTGGCAATGGGTTGAAGAAAATGCACAGGACAAGTCTGTGTTGAACCTGTTCTCTTATACCAGCATATTTTCCTTGTTTGCCCTAGAAGGTGGCGCCAAGAAAGTTATTAATATGGATATGTCTGCTGGCGCACTCCGAACAGCTCAGCGTAATCATAATCTCAACGGAATCAGTCAGGGTAAAGCGAATTTTGTAAAACGGGATATATTGAAGTCACGCAAACAATTTTCTTCTTACGGCCCCTTTGACTTGATTATTACCGATCCCCCGCCCTACCAAAAAAAGGCCTTTCGAGGCTGGCAGGACTACAAGCGACTACTTGGCTGGTGCAAGGATTGCCTGAACGAGAATGGCACTTTACTTGTCAGTCTCAACAATCCGCATGTTACACATCAGCAGTTTAAAGATGAACTGGGCGACTGTTTCCCAGAAACCAAAGAAATGACCATCATAGATAGCTGTGCAGAGATCAAAGAAAACGACCCTAGCAAAGGCTTAAAACTCATTGCAGTGAGCTTATAATATAGAGAGGGCAAATCACCTAAACTGAGTCAGCTATTCTTCTATTACATCGATGGTGTAAGAAAGGAAGCGCTCTCCTTCACCGGCCCCGGATTTCAATATCACGGTAAAGCCAATAAATAAGTCTTCGCCACTGCCAGGAGAAGGCAAACCTGTAACGGGAGGTTTTTTATACGTGACGCCCTGATACTTCAGCTTAAAGTTCTTTAGCACAATCTTAGGATCGTCCTCAGTACTCATCACATCAATCGTAATTGACTGCTCAGTATCGCTAGAGATTCTATAGTGACCCGATACCGCATGACCGCCGACAATATCAGCATTGGTCGCAGCAGCTAAGTTTCCGTTTGGCTTTAAGACTATTTTCTTACGTGCATCAGGTATTAAAGCTAAAGGTAATTCTGCCTGCTGCAGTTCTTCAATTATGACCTGTGCTTGAACCCTAAACGATAAGGCACTGCACAAAAGTATAAGGGCACCCACTACAGGTATTGTTTTATTTATCTTCATATCTTTCTGTATGTGTACCGGCATATCACCAGCAGAACGTTAATCCTTTATAGTCCGCTCTCAATTCTACCAACCTGAGTTTTCAATGTACCCAGAGAACGAATCGAACACCCATAACCCGCAATCACATCACATAATACTTACGGTGCGCAAAGTATACAGAAATATTTCATTACAAACAGAAATATTTCTACACAATTAAAATTACGATTATTCCTATTTTTTAATAACTTAAAAAACCTTTTATAAGAAGTCTCTTAAGTATGAATTCCCCCTAAATTTCGAATTTCGTTACACAAGCACTTATAAGAGTTTGCTATAAGAAACACCAGAACAACAATTGAGACGTATAGATACATTCCCAAAACCTATTGTCACAAAGCGATACAAAAAGGGCTGAAATTCAAGCTGGCAAACTAAAAAACTTAGCTACAGTGAAATCATAAGCGTTTGAAATGCAAAACAATGTAAAACGCAGTACATCATATAGCGAGTTAACTCTCTCGTTATAGAAGGGATGTAAGGCTGGCGCCAAAAGCACAAATCCAGCTACTTTAATATTTAACAAACGGCGAATATCGCCAAATGCTGACTTTGTTCAATGCTAACAGACAACGAAACGAAGCAGCCTTATAAATGAATCAATTTTAAAACTGGGAATACTATCCATGAAAACATTATTTAAAAAATCAGCAATTGCAGCAACAATGATCTCTGGTCTTATCGCAGGTACCGCTACTGCAGATACATTCAACGCTTCACTAAACCTGGTTCAGCCAATTTCATTAACTGAAGCGACTCAAATGGATCTAGGTGACGTTCTAGCTAGCGACTCAGATACTTGTACTATCACTACAGGCGGTGCACGTTCAGGCGCTGCATGCTTCGGCTCTGGTAACGGTACATTGGCCGCGATTAATGTGGCTGGAACCGACGGTCAACAAGTCGATATTGCTTTAACTGCAGGTACTTCAGGCGCATCTGAACTGTCCTTTGCACCAGCAATGCTCGATAACGGTGAAGGTGCAACAACTCTTACGGGCGTAACTCTACAAACTAACCATGCATTATCTCTAGGTGGAACACTAACCGTTGCTAACGGTGCTCTGGCTTTGTCAAACGGTGTTAACTCTGTAGAGTATCAAGTAGAAGTTACTTACCAGTAAGCACAATTAAGTGTTATATGTTTAAAAAAGGCGCATTTAGCGCCTTTTTTGCTTTTCGGTATTTAACTGTTTGCCCGATTGCTTCATTATTGCGCCAGCAAAATAAACCATCTAATAAACACTGACCGAAAACGTTATACGAACCAACATGAAACAGAGAAACAAACCTAGCCTTTGGCTTTTCAAGAACACCTTATTAACTCTATTCACCTTACTCATCTCATTTCAAGTCTCTGCCGGGCTAGTGCTGAACCCTCAGCGCATCGTGTTACAAGACCGAGAAAGAAGTGCAAGCCTGGACTTGCTAAACACTGATGATAAAGCAGGACGATACCAAATATACTTTGAGCATAAGTATATGAAAGAAGACGGTAGTATCGTTGACATAGAAAACCCGGAACAAGGTGGGCCCTATGCAGGCGATATGATTCGTTACTCCCCTCGCCGAGTTGATATTCCTGCCGGTGGATCTCAAACAATTCGTATCGCTGCTCGACGCCCTAAAGGTTTGGCAGAAGGGGAATATCTATCTCACCTGGTTCTTAAACAGATCCCGCAAAAAGCTGACGCGAACTCTCCGGCTACCCCAAAGAACGATGAAGATATCCAACTAAACCTTGCCGTTCAGCCAGTATTAAAACTAGCAATCCCCGTAATCGTCAGAAAAGGCGCTTCTACGACCACTGCAAGCATCTCTGACATTCAGCCAATCGTGCAAAACGAGCAAGTAGAAGAGCTCCACTTCTCGCTACATCGCCAAGGAAATTTTTCTCTCTATGGGAACGTGGAACTATATGAGAAGAACGGTGAGCAACTTGGCTCCCGCATAGGCTTTATTCGAGGTATCGCTTTATATACTCCAACTTTAAAACGACTAGTCAAAGTCCGCTTGAGCCAAGCGGCATCATTAACTGGAAAAGAATATCTTCTACGCTTTACTGAGGACGAAAAGTTTGGTGGCAGCAATGTCATCGAGCAAACAATAACATTCTAGACACCTGGCAGACTCTTATAACGTAAGATGGATTTTACCTAATATGCCACGCTATGCCGGCCTCTCGATTTTTCTCGTTTACTTAGCTGTATGGGAGCATGCTTTTGCAGAGCTCCCTCCAGAACCTGTTGAGTTGGCAGAGGATAATATACTGATCGTTCAATTAAGTTACGATCAGCTATTACTCGAAGAATCTCTTTTCGTCTATCAAACACCCGAGAATACATTTATTCCCGTACAAGGGTTGATAGATTCTCTGGATTTTCCTCTAACGCTAAATTTGGATTCGCTGTCGCTTGATGGCTGGTTTATTTCAGAAGACCGAAACTTTTCTCTCGACATCAATCAGAAAAGTGTTTTTCTCAAAGGCGAACGCCAAACCTGGCCAAAAGATTTTCAGTATGCACTTGATGGTTTTGATTTATATATTAATTTAAAAAGCATCGAGCGATGGTTCGACCTCAGCTTACTGCTGGATGTCTCGCAACTTGAACTTAAACTATCGTCCTCAAGTCCACTACCAATCGTGACACAAAAGCTGCGAGCCCAGAAAAGAGCCAAGCTAAAGCCACAAGCTAAAGCTCAAACGGCTCACGACTACCTTCCCAATGAATACGACTGGCTTGGTTCCCCTTCGTTTGATATTGAGTTTTCACACAGTGCAGAGCGCTTTGAGAAATATAACGATCTGACGGGCAGGTATGAGGCAGATATCAGCCAATACAGTTCGGCTACTGTTCAGGGTGTCATGGATATTCTGAAACACTCTCTACAAACCAGTTATGTTAACCAAGATGGGGCTCAAGACCTTAGACTTACCTTTAGCAAAGCGGCAAGCGGGCCAGAGCAACGATTATTTCTGGGTATCGATCAATATAAGTTTGGTGACGTAAACAGTCATTCCAGTGCTTTGCTTTCCGGCTCCGTTAGTGGCAGCGGTGTCCACTTAAAGCGCGGCAGCAATGCACTCCAAGAACAAAGCAGTGACCTACTTCTAGAAGGCGATGCACCGCCGGGCTGGGAAGTTGAGCTTTATCGAAATGGCGCTTTAATTGACTTCACAAGCACATCTAGCAATGGCCAATATCGCTTTGACAAAATTTCTACATATTTAGGAGAGAACATCTTTGATATTCGTATCTATGGGCCCCAGGGACAATATCGAAGCGAACAGAAAAAAATCACGGTCGGAGGTCAAATGCTGGCCAAAGGTTTGTGGGACTTTCAACTCTATGCTCTAAATAGAAACCAGCGCCTGCTTAGCCTTGAGGAAGAGGAGCTTGACGAGTCCTCATCTTTTTTTATGTCTGAATTTAACGCAGGGCTTAACGACTATCTCACCATTCAAGGTGCCCTCAGCCGCTTTACCCCCATAGACAACGAGATAGAACATCTCTATACAAGCTTGGGCTTTTTCGCTTCGCTTGGTGGAGGTTTTGGACAATTGAAATATGTCTCTGACCAGCAAAGCGGCCACGCATGGTCACTTGCATACAAGACCCGCTTGCTTAATACCAATATCAACTTTGATTTAGAAAAATATACAGACTTCATTAGTGATAAGAACCCGGATGGGAAACTGGAGCTGGATAGCAAACTACGAATCAATGGTCTTTGGGCAGATATCTGGTCACAAGATATATCCTACGACCTGGAGCTTCAACATGCTCAATATGCTAATGCACAGGAACAATGGCAACTTTCTAAACGCTTAAGCACACGCATTGGTCAGACCCAAATTGCCAATCTAATCAATTACTCACACAATAATATAGATGACGTGGAAGACTCTCTTATCACCACGTTAAGCGCAACCAGGCGCTGGCATAGCTG
>NZ_LWGA01000858.1:0-2936 GCF_001635235.1 Oleiphilus sp. HI0117
GCAATCAAATCGCTTTGCTAACTGAGCTGCTGCAAACCCATCTGGGTATGCCCAGCTACCCAATACAACTTCAGGCCTAAACCCTCTAAAATGACTATTTAGTCCAATAAGGACAGAAAGCCACATAAACCAACCAAAAAAAGAGTAAAGAATTTTAGGAGTATACCAATAGCAAACGTAGAGTAATTTGGGACTGTTTGCTTTTTTTATTTCCGCTCTGTGCATTAAATAATCTAACCAAGAAACTGGGACTATAATTGACACATCATTCGTTCTCGCTAAACGATCAAATTGCTGTTTATTAAAAGTTGCTCTGTTAGGTTCCCATGGCAGGGGGTAGAGATTTGTAAGGATTAGCAATCTCATAGTATTTTGCTATCCACTACTTTCAATTTACCACTCGAAGTAAGCATTATATTCTCGACAACATTTACATTAACCTTCAGGTGCTCACCACAGTTTTTCTCAACCAAACCTTTAATATGATCCAGCTCTTGTTTAAAAGCTACATCATGAAGCACAACATTCAAATCAATTGAATCAAGATTATGTTGAACGACCTGAAATTGTCGTATATTCCGGTAGTCTTTTAATAGATGCGGAAAAAACTCTCCCGGTATAGAGCGACCGTCAGAAGTTTTAACTAGATCAAGCTTTCGTCCATCAACAGACTTAATCATAGGAAAATTAGATCCACATTCGCACTGGTAACTTGAGTCCTGCCAAGTAGCTCTATCTCCATTCCTATAACGAATTAATGGAAACCCATAATTATATAAATCAGTAATGAGCACGTCACCACTCTTAGCTGCAACACCCTGTTCATCAACAGTTTCCACAACAAGATGATCTATATTTACATGAAGACCTTGCCTCCTCTCACATTCACTACCTATTAACATAAATTCACGACATCCATAGGTATTGTATACGGGGGCCTGAAAAGCAGCTTCAATTTTTTCTCGCTGAAACTCATACAAAGGCTCTGCACCAGTTAATATAGATTTGGGGGGGCCGACTTTGATATTATTAGTCAATATATAGTCAGACAACTGTACAATAGGATTAACATAGGAGACTACAGCTTGAGGTTTATACTTATTCAGTACCTCCACATAGCTACCAATGTTTTGTTGAGTCATTTTGAAAGAGTTTAAAATTTTCCGGTTATAGAACGCATGATATAAACGTTCTTTTAGTTCAGATCTTGCCCCTACTGGGGCAATACTGGCTCCCCAAAGATATAGCGTTTTTTCTCCCAACCCTGCGTTCAAGCCACCGTAACCTCTCCACATAACGGCTTGCCTACGTTCGTTGCTCTCAGCATCTAGCTCAAACTGAAATGGGACGCCCGAAGAACCTCCAGTAGTCTTCTTAATATTCTTCCCTCTAAAGCTACTGGAAACAAAACTATCATAATTTTCCCTGACCACATCTTTATCCAAGATAGGAAGCTGCGATAACTCCTCTACTGATTGAATTTCAGAAGGGTCAAAACCAATTTCATCCCATTGCCTTCGATAAAAGTCACAAGTTTTGGCAGCGTGCACCAATAACTTTCGTAACTTAGCTAATTGAATCGCCTCTAACTCGTCATGAGCTTTACTCTTATTTTCTTGGTATTCTCGTATGTATTGTACTGATTTACGCCCTGAAATATGTTCTTCATATAAGGGGTATAACAAATTTCTAAAAATCCATGAATACATCTTTTTCCTACCAGCGAACCCTATATGCTATTAATATTTTTATTAGTGCATAAGGGAATTCCCCCAATCGTTTAGACAATTTGAGAACCATATCATAATCCTCATCACTTAAACCATTTAACATAAGCAAAAATAATAGATACGCCACACCAAAACTGAAAAAGCCAACAACTACCTGCATCACCTCGCCCATACCATCAGACAAAGAGCTAGTCACCACTATCGCCAAGAGGCTAGACAATACTGCTATCAACATCCGCTTGATATCAGGTAACACCTCTAAATACCTCCTAACAATAACATACAGAAGAACTGTTAATATGACTGATAAGGAACAATAAGCAACAACAGCACCATTAAACTTCCAGATAGATATCAACCCCAAGTTCAAGCTCAATGACAAAACCAAAGAAAATAGACTAAACTTTAATAATAGACCTTGCTTATCCGCGCTTAACAAGTAAGCATTAATAGGATCCCTAAAAGACGTCAGTATACCCATTAAGGTAAAAAGCCCAAATATTAAACCAGCTTGAGCATACTCCTCGCCATATAAAATAGTAACTATCAATTCTCCATATGCTAAACTCGGTACAGCAACCATGACCCCTAACACAAATAAATAACGCATTGCCTCACTAATCTTAATAGCAGGATCATCCTGCGCCCCTGAAACTGATTTAGCAATCATTGGTAACAATAAAAAACTATAGACACCAGGAACCAAAGAAATAGCAGCCCCAGCCATAACAGTAGCAATATTAAAAAACGCAACAGATTCATTTGTAGAGAAATGTTTTAGCATAATCACTTCGCACTGCCCCAATACCAAAACACCCAAGACTGTATTGACGGTTACAACTCTTAGATGGTGATTTATTCGTCTCTTTAATACTGGATCTAGTACAGCTGCATTCAAGAGTCGTGGATCGACCAACCTCTTTAGATATACTTGTGAGACCCCCCAATAAACTAACGCAATAAGTGAAAAAATTCCATATACCTCTGAAACACTCGCCCCCAATGCAAAAGCCACCAATACTAAAATAAGATTAATTGGTGCAACAACCAAAACAATAAACGCTAGATAATCAAACCTCTCAAACCCCTTAAGCACCCCAACCCTATACATATAGGAGCTCTTGAATATCACAACCACCATTAAAAATACTATTAAATGCTGATACTCTCTTTCAATAAGTACACTAGGAAACACGAGTGCAACAA
>NZ_LWGA01000859.1:0-6875 GCF_001635235.1 Oleiphilus sp. HI0117
GAAGCCATACCTGTCCCGGAAATAGCTGGTGACAAAGTCTCTTCTTATTTGAGCGGAAGCCTGTTAATGGATCTCATTCCAAGTGATCAAGAAGAAGCTATTGGCATTCAGGTTAAAGAACTGAGCAATAATTCGATCGCTAAACGAGTAGGCTTTGAGCAAGGGGATATAATCTTCGCGGTCAACCGAAGCAGGATTAGAAATATTGCAGAGCTTAAGTCTTATTTGAGGCAGCGAAATGTGCAGGCATTTCGCATCCGACGAGGATACGAAGACCTGATTCTCTATGTTCGCTAGCAATTAAAAGAATAAATCCCCGAGCCGCAGTTCAGGCCGCCTGCTGTAAGGCCCGGAGATTGTAAACGGTAAACAATAGAAGGCTAGGTTTTCTACCCGGCCTTCTTCTTTAACAACCAGCTTGGCTTCTTCATACCAATCTTTGCGAAGCCCTCATTTAGCGTCATCGGATGCGCTAGTTCCATATAATCAGAGAGCTTCATTTTAATCACTTCGTGGTGATTTCCTGCTCTAAAGGCAATATCACCGGTTTCATCGAACCCTTCATACATATAGATGGGGACATCATATAAATTGCCGAATGGTGGCATAGCACCCACTTCGCATGATGGGAAACGGTCTTTAAATTCATCTTCTGTTGCCAGGGCGACCAGCTCGGTTCCCATGGCTCTCATAAATTGATCCCAGCGTATTCGACATGATGCGGGTAGCACCACCATCGACATACAACCGTCCAAATTGACCATAACGGTTTTCGCCATTTGGTCACCTTTAAGTTTAATACGTTCAGCGATCTCTTTTGCGGTATATGCTACCGAATGTTCTATTGATACGTATTGAACGTCATTCGAATCTAGATATTGCTTTAGCTGTTCAACTGGCATTTCCAGTACCTCTATAACTGCCTAACACTCGTTATTTTTGTCTTTAGTAGATCGAGACAATCGTAATTATTGCTTTGTCTCAGTCACTTCGTATTTCTGAAGCGCTATGCACAGGCAGATAGAGACCAGCAAAATTCGTTGATACTAAATTCTTTCTTAACTTCATCTTAGTCACGAACAAAGATAAGTTGAAGTAACAAAAAGTATCTTTTTATTAGCGTCGTTTATAGATGAGTTTTTTTCCAGTTTTTCAGCAGTATTATCACACTTGTTTTCATTCTTTCGCAGGTTAGGAAATACGTTTATTAATAAAAAAGGCGCTCAAAAGAGCGCCTTTTATCAGCAAAACAAATAACGTCTTAAATAACCGGCGCTAGTGCGTAGGTTATTGAACTGTATGCATATGTACGTCTTGTTGAGGGAACGGAATACTAATTCCTTGCTCATCAAACGCTTTCTTAACTGCTTCGAACATTGTGAAGTGAACTGCCCAGTAGTCCGCCGTCTTAGTCCAAACCCTAACGGTAAAGTTGACTGAACTATCCGCTAATTCAGAGATCGCAATCAAATGCTCAGGATCTTTTAATACACGAGAATCTGAAGTGATCAAGCCTTCAATAATCGCTTTCGCTTTATCAATATCATCGCTATAACCAATACCAAAAACGAAATCAACACGGCGAGTATCCAGCTGGTTGATATTAACCATACTGCTATTTGATAGGGCACCGTTTGGAATAATAACGACGCGATTATCTGCCGTTGTTAGAATTGTGTTAAAGATCTGAATTTCCTTAACGACACCAATATGGCCTTGAGCATCAATTAAGTCGCCTACTTTGAAAGGCTTGAATAGCAAGATCAAAACACCGCCAGCGAAGTTTGACAAACTGCCCTGCAATGCCAAACCAACGGCCAAGCCAGCAGCACCGAGTACTGCAACGAAAGAAGTAGTTTCAATACCAACCATTGATGCAACAGCAATCAATAGCATCATCTTGAAGATGACTGACGCCAGGCTACTGACAAACGAACCAAGCGTTGGATCCGCTTTAGACGTAAAATGCTTTTCAACCTTGCTAACAATTCGATTTATCACCCAAAGACCAATTATCAAGGTAACAATAGCCAGAACAACTTTTGGCCCGTAAAGAATTGCAGCTTCTACAGCTATATCAGCATAGCCTTCTAGCTTATCTGTAGTTTCAGTTATATTTTCCATAGTCTTCCTTTTTTACCCTAGTTTAAAAGTAACTTTATTGTATTATCTATGATGCATCGAAATGCTGTTGTTATTATTCCTCGCAGCATAAAGTAGCTACACCAAGCTGGTCAACTTAACACTGTCAATCATCATTAAAATGTCATGAATACTGTCGATACACTCAACGCTAACTTAAATAAAACTCTCGCTAAAGGTCGTGTCAAGGCGACTAAACCTCCCGCCTGCCCTGCAATCGGCCTTTATCTGTTTGACCCAGCTGTATTACAGGGCCCACTTAGCCATGACGAAGCACAGGCTGTTGTGGCCGAACCTGCCTACTGGTCTTTTTGTTGGGCAAGTGGACAGGTTTTGGCTCAGTTCATTCTGGAGAACCCGGAATATGTGCGTGGTAAGACAGTGCTAGATTTTGGTAGCGGCTCGGGTGTTGTTGCAGTCGCTGCTGCCAAGGCTGGTGCCAAAAAAGTCATAGCTTGTGATATCGACTCAGACGCTCTTGAAGCTTGTCGTGCAAATGCCGAACTCAACTCTCTGAGCTTTGACTACTCTGAAGACTTTATGGCTTTTGATGAAGAGCTCGACCTGATCACCGCGGCGGATGTACTATATGACAAAGATAATCACGACTTGCTAGATTTGTTTACCACTAAATGTCCTCAAGTACTTCTTGCTGACTCCCGCGTAAAAGTACTGCCCTCTTCCGCTTACGATTTGCTTGAAGTAAAAGAAGCCCGTACTTGTCCAGACCTAAATGAGTTTGAAGAATTTAACAAGGTGCGTATTTACCACTCAAACACTTGCTCTTAATAGTTGGCGCAATAAGGATCAGGTGAATCACTGTGCCTAACAAGTCTACAAACCAATCATTTAGCTCGAAACTACGGTGGGGCAAGTAAGCCTGAACAAGCTCAATACCCAGACCAAAGCAAGCCAAGCAAAATAGTATTGCCCTTAAACCTAGCCTTGGATAGGCAATTTGAACCAATAAAGAAAGTACAAAAAATGCTACTAGGTGGAGCACCTTGTCACTCACATTAACTTGCTCCAGCCCCGTAAGGGGTGAAAACGCGGCAATACAAGAGAACAGCAAAGCAAGGTACAAAACGATTTTGTTCAGCCAGGTAAACTGGATTATCTGACTAAAAAGGTGTAGCACTTGAGAACTCCATAAAAGTTTTAGTCTTTGGCTGGTAGATACTTAAGTCTGTGGCATGTAGGCATAAACGGCTACTAGCCTTTAATGCCGACTCGTGAGCATAAAGCCCATCGCCCAATATTGGATGGCCGGTATATAGCATATGAACACGTAGTTGATGAGAGCGACCTGTTATCGGCGTGAGGATGACTCTCGATGCCTGTTCTGAGCGAGTCGTACATTGATAGAAGGTCTGAGCAGCTTTACCTTCATGTGAAATCATCTGTCGAGGCCGATTGGGCCAGTCGGTCTTCAATGGCTGATTAACTTCGCCACTTTCATCTTCCATAAAGCCATAAACCAAGGCTTCATAGCGCTTTTTGACTTCTCTGTCATGAAACTGCCTACTAAGCTCCCTGTGGGAATCCGCATCAAGCGCCAAGACCATCAAGCCCGAGGTTGCGCAATCCAAACGATGAACCACCCTGATAGTGGGAAATTGGTCTTGTAAG
Source organism: Oleiphilus sp. HI0117 (assembly GCF_001635235.1). Classification (NCBI taxonomy): domain Bacteria; kingdom Pseudomonadati; phylum Pseudomonadota; class Gammaproteobacteria; order Oceanospirillales; family Oleiphilaceae; genus Oleiphilus; species Oleiphilus sp. HI0117. The sequence continues at coordinate 3,772 of NZ_LWGA01000859.1, forward strand.
CGGCTCAGCAAGCAATCAGCTTTGTCGGGGCCTCTGCCCGGAACTGATAGCAAACCGGAGGGCTTATTAACCACCACAAGCTGTTCATCTGAATAAACAATCTCGATTTGAAAATCTGGACGCATTGGCTACAACTACCTAGTGACATTACTTTGATTTCATCAGAGCACTGCTGAAACTCCAAGCGAGCTATTATACACTGCCTACAACCCTATTAAGCCCTATAAATTTCTTAGACGATATTCTGATCAGGAGCGAATCTTCACATGAAGGGAAATATGTTTACCGGCTTTGGCTATCTGGCTCAAGGTTTCAAGATCATTTGCCAGCCCGGCTTTCGCCTATTTTTACTGGTTCCTTTAACCGTAAATATCATCTTGTTTACGCTGCTCATCATGTGGGCATATAGCCTAGTAGACGGTTGGATGGCGACCTTATTGTCTTGGGTCCCAGAATGGCTAGGATTCATGGAGTGGTTATTCTGGGGAATCTACTTCTTAGCCATCTTAATGACGCTGTTTTATGGCTTTATTGCCGCCGCGAATTTAATCGGCGCTCCTTTTTATGGCTACCTGGCAGAACTCACTGAAAAGCACTTAAGCGGCCAAGATAAAGGTGAAGACTTCTCATGGAGCGAGCTACTGGCAATGGTTCCCAGAACCATCATGCGAGAACTCCAAAAGCTTGTTTATTATATCCCGCGGGTGCTAGTGCTATTGGTTTTAGGCTTAATCCCCGGCTTGAATGTGATTATTGCTGTTATCTGGATTATTTTCTCAGCCTGGATGATGGCCATTCAATATATCGACTACCCGGCAGATAATAATAAGATGAGCTTCCCCGATATGAAAAACTACCTGGCTAGCCATCGTCTGACATCACTAGGTTTTGGGCTGGTAACGTTTGGGGCAACGCTTCTGCCTATCGTGAATTTTCTGGCACTGCCCGCTGCGGTGTGTGGCGCGGTCGCATTTTGGGTAAACGAAGAAAGATCTTTAGGCAATATCAATATGAACTTTGAAGCAGAGGCGCAGAAAAAGCTATCCAAGTAAATGCAGATAGCTCATCAAGATGCATTTGCTAGCGCTTTCTGTTCATTAGCCGAGCTACTGGAAACCATTATCGATGCCGGGAAGTGACAAATAAACTCACTGCCTATGCCTTCTTCACTATGGATTTCCAGCTCGGCATTATGATTGATCAATACATGCTTCACGATCGCTAAGCCCAAGCCTGAGCCGCCACTTGAGTGGTCTCTGCTGGGGTCCGTTCGATAGAAGCGTTCCGTCAAGTGAGGGATGTGAACGGAATCAAAACCTTCACCGGTATCACGCACACAAAAGTGAGCACCTTCTTCATCCAGCCACCAGCTGATGTCGATATCACCACCGGTGGGCGTATACTTAACTGCATTAAACGCAAGGTTTGAGAAGGCGCTATAAAGCTGACGAGAGTCACCGGTAAATAAACAGGGTTTGGTGCTTTCAAAGTCCAAACGAATATTCTGATTTTTGTCAGCGCTAAAGGCTCGTGCGTCGCGGTAGACTTCTTGTAGTACCGGTTCGATATCGATCGCTTGAGTATTACTAGGCAGGCCTTCAGTTTCATACTTGGCGAGTAACAAGAGGTCACTAATCAGGCTTTCCATCCGTTTCGTTTGCTCTTGCATTGAATTTAAGGCTCTTCGCCACTTCTTAGGTGTATCTTCAGCATCCTGGAAGGTTTCGATATAACCTCTAATAACCGTCAATGGCGTTCTCATATCATGAGAAACATTGCTAACGAAGTCACGCCGCATCTGTTCAAGTCGCTGCACACGCGTCACATCTTGCGCGAAAACCAAGCGGTCATCTTTGCCAAACAAAGTGATATGTACTTGCAAAGTTGCACTTTTATTTAAAGGTGAACGTAGCTCTAAAGGTTCGTCGTAATTCTTGCTTTCAAAATATCGCTTAAAGGAAGGGTCTCTAAGCAAATTTGTTATCAGCTGACCTCTATCTGACTCTCGTTTAAAGCCAAGTACTGTACTTGCAGAGTCATTCCACCAGTCCATCGCACCTTCAGAGTTAGTCATGACGACAGCCTCTTTTAGTGCATTGGTAGATAATTGGACACGAGCAATCATTGACCGCAAGTTTTCTTGAGTAATGCGATTTTGATATTGAATTTGATATAGACCGTCAAACAGATCGCCCCATAAACCATGGCTTTCGGGAATTGCTTGGTCTTCTTGTACACTGTAAAGCCAACGATGCAGCTTAACAGCCTGGCTGATTGTCCAGGCTAAGTAGGCAAAGCAGCCAATCGCGAGAACCCACGCTAATTCCCCAATCAGCAGGCCAAGTACCAGCAAGCCAATCACAGCCCAAAAAAGGGAGTATAAGTGACCGATGATTCGTTTGTGCATAACCTTATGCTCCAGCACAGGAAGACAGATTCATTCTCTGATTCAATAGTTTGCCATTAAAACGCAAACGGTACAGAGAGTGTGCACCCTTCGTCAATGATCGAAGTCATGTGCATGAAAAATCGAGCTCCTTGCCACCTTTCTTATTTTATAACAAAGTTACCAATGCTCAAGCGCTATGCAGCACCTTGAGCAGAAAAACGATAGCCAGTACCTCGAACAGTTTGAACCAGGTATTCATGCCTTTCACCTAATGCCTTGCGAAGGCGCCGAATATGAACATCAACGGTTCGATCTTCAACATAGACATTGCCACCCCAAACTTGATCAAGTAGCTGGGAACGGCTATAAACGCGGTCTTGATGCGTCATAAAGAACTGCAGTAGCTTAAACTCAGTTGGCCCCATGCTCAGCAAATTATTGTGAGCGGTAACGCGATGACAAACTGGGTCAAGTACCAATCCATCTATTTCGATTTCACTTTCGACACCCGCAGGCGTCGCACGACGAAGTACAGCTTTAAGACGAGCAACCAATTCACGAGGAGAAAAAGGCTTAGTAATATAGTCGTCGGCACCGACTTCCAAACCCTGTACTTTATTATCCTCTTCGGTTTTAGCTGTCAGCATAATAATAGGGATATCACTGGTCGCTTCATTGCGTTTCAAGCGTCTTGCCAATTCAATTCCGCTAGTGC
>NZ_LWGA01000860.1:0-5844 GCF_001635235.1 Oleiphilus sp. HI0117
TTATTGCTAAGAATAGCAATGAAAACAAAGTGGATGTGCTGCGTACTGAACTTGAAGACAAGCAAGAGGTATTCAATAAGTTTCAGGCAAAATTTTATCAGTCTGGCGGTGAGATTGCTGCGCTAGAGCAAAAACTTAAGTTTATTAAGAGCCGCCAGCTCGAGCAGGAGCAACAGGTTAGTCGGCTTAAAGAGGAAATTGCTGAAATTGACGAGGTATTGTCCGCTGACCATGAAACACATGAGCTTGTGCTAGCGGATCTAGAAGAAATTGAAGCGGTATTTATTGAGCTTCAGGAGCAGCTTGAGCAATCCTCTTTCGAGCTGGAAATGCGCGAATCTGACATGGAATCCTGGCAACTTCGGTGGGATCAATTTAACCAGGACTCTGCAAATGCTCAAAAAAGCGCAGAGCTTGAGCAAGCTAAGATCCAGCAAACAGAAGAACGAATTCAAGAGCTCGAAATACGGCATGAACGCCTATCTCACTCCTCTATTGATGTGCAGCGAAGTATTGAAGAGCTAGATCATGGTCAATGGGAAGAGGAGCAGTTGATAGTAGATGAAAAACTATTAAGCTCTCAGCAGGAAGTTGATGACATATTGCCTAAAATTGAGCAACAACAAGACAAGATTGAATCACTAAGCGATCAGAAGTCTATCTTGCATGCAAAGATATCGGAGCAGAAAGCTGTCCTCGCTTCGCTTGTAACACTTCAAGAATCTGTCTTGGGTGATGATTCTAGCGTTTCTGCGCAAAAGCGGCAGATGGGTATTGATCAGCTGCCATTGCTGATGAATGAGCTTAAGGTCACTTCAGGTTGGGAAATTGCTGTTCAGCAAGCGCTTCATGATTGGATGAACTCTTTGGTTTCCGACGGCGTAGCAACGGATCTTATTCTGAATTGCGAAACATCAACTCTGGAAGGTTCTGTTACCTTATTAGATAAGGATAAAAATGGATCAAACTCTAATGTTGTAGCAAAATCTGGATCACTTGCTCAATATGTTGAAGGTGCACCGTCTCAAGTAATTTTAATACTAAACGATATCAAAGTTGCTGATTCAAAAGAGCAAGCACAGCTTGCTATTGCTACACTGGCGGAGCACGAGTCTGTTATATGTACTGATGGCCTTTGGTTTGGTCAAACATGGGCAAGAGTATACAGGCCCGGTGATACCGAGGCAGGCGTTCTTGAGCGTGCAAATGTTATCGCAAAAATAAAGAAAGCTATTCCAGCGCTAGAGGAGCAGCTTGATGCCGTTAATCTTCAACTTGAAGCCAATAAAGATGCTCTACATCAATATCGTAAAGACTTAGAGTCTTTCGAGGTATCTATTAAAACGCTGACCAATGAGAAAGCTCGAATAGCTGGTCAGCAAGGAGCAGATAAAGCCAAGCTAGATCAATTCAATCTCCAGCTAAAACGAAACGATGAAGATATCAAGGAGTTGTTAGATCAGCTTGAACAGTATCGTGAGCAACTTGCTGAATCGCGCGAAATCTGGAATGAAGCGCTGCTATCGCTTGATGAGTTCACTGAGCGCAAAGCAGTTCTTAGCGAAGAAAGAGAGCGTGTTCAATCTCAGCTAGAGATGTATAGAGCTCAGTCTCGCGAAGCGCAAAATTCAGTACATCAGAAACAAATTGAACAACAGCAAAAGCTTAGTCAGGTAAACTCCCTAAAACAAACTATTGAGAGGCTAGGCAAAGAGTTAAGTTATAAGAAGCAACGAATTACTGAGCTTAATAATAGCGAACATTACGAAGATGAGTCCTTAGAGGACTTGTCTATGCAGCTTGAAGGTCTCTTGGAATCCCGGCTAATTGCAGAAGAGCGACTGAATGAAGCGCGAAAATCCGTTGAAAGCGTTAGTATTAGCTTGCGCGAGGAAGAGGGCGCTCGCGTTAAGTTTGAAGGTGCAATACAGTCAGCAAGAGAAAAGCTCGAAGCAATCAGGATGGATACTCAAGCGCTATCCATTAATAAGAAAAACCTCGAAGAGAGGATTCTTGAGGATGGATTCGAAATTGATGCGCTTAGTTCACAAATTCACGCAGGCGACAACGAAGCAAATTTGAAGGCAGCTTTGGAGCAATTAGGGCAAAGAATTCAGCGCCTTGGTTCGATTAACCTTGCTGCTATTGATGAATTTAAGGTTCAGAACGAGCGAAAGCAGCATTTGGATGAGCAGAATGATGAACTTGTCGATGCGCTAGATACGCTTGTGGATGCGATTAAAAAGATAGATAAAGAAACACGCACCCGCTTCAAGCAAACATATGACCAAGTAAACGAAGGCTTGCAGCGCCTCTTTCCGAAGATATTCGGTGGTGGCAACGCGTATCTTGAATTAACTGATGACAACTTGCTGGAAACTGGTGTCATGATTATTGCGCGTCCACCAGGAAAGAAAAATGCCACGATTCACCTTCTTTCTGGGGGTGAGAAGTCTCTAACTGCTATCGCGCTTATCTTTGCTATTTTTGAGCTGAATCCGGCACCTTTCTGTATGCTGGACGAAGTAGATGCCCCGCTTGATGATGCAAACGTTGGCCGCTTTGCCAGAATGGTAAAGGAGATGTCTTCTCAAGTGCAGTTTATCTATATCTCTCATAACAAGGTGTCTATGGAAAAAGCAGACCAGCTTATGGGTGTGACGATGCATGAGCCTGGCGTTTCCAGGCTAGTCTCTGTTGATATTGATGAAGCCGCAGCAATGGTAGAGGTATAGTGTTGGTAAAAGAGTTACAGATAATTTATTCGCATCCTACTTTGTTGAAACAATGTAAACTTTAAAACTATAATTTATACTAAGTGCAGGGCGTTTTTAGCTCCTTTCGATGCGTGCTCGCATCATTGATATTTATATAAGTGAAAAAATGAATTTAAGAGACTGGTTAATTGTTATCGGTGCAGTAATTATCGTTGGTATTTTGATCGATGGTTACAGGCGCATGCGTATTGCCAATCGTGACTCACTTAAGATGTCTCGTGACATGAGTGGCGATTTGGGTGCAGGTGATCCGCTTGAAGACGATTTTAATCCTGAATTACCCAGTGGTGGCGCGCGCGTTGTATCTTCAGGTGCACTTGAATCAGGCATTGAAGAAGTTAATTCCTCTAAGGATAAAATCGAACCTAGTCTGAATTTCGATACACCTTTTAACGATGATGACGTAAAAGAAGATGGAGCCATTGTTGCCGATGCGGGTTCGCGTATAGAGCTAGAGTCAATCGAAGTTAAAACGGCTCACGCCGGTAAGATCAAGAAAGTTGCTGAAATCGAAGTTAGTAGCGCAAGTGAAAACAATGACAAGCACGCGCTTGTTATCGTTATCAATGTGCACGCAACAACCAACAAAGGGTTTTCGGGAACAGATGTTAAACAGTTGCTGGAAGCTTGTGGTCTCGATCACGGTGATATGTCTATCTTTCATCGCCACGAAGAAGATGACCTGTTAAGCCCTATCCAATTTAGTGTTGCTAACGCTATCGAACCTGGATATTTTGATCCAGATACATTAGCTGAAATATCCACGCCTGGAGTGAGCTTCTTTATGACCCTGCCTGGGCCTAAGGATTACAGTAAAGCTTTCGAATTTATGCTCGAAACCGCGCAGTGTTTTGCTAGAAACTTGCAAGGCGAACTTAAGGATGAAAACCTAAGTGTGATGACGCCACAAACTATTGAGCATTGTCGCTCAAAGATTAAAGAGTTTGAACGCCGCCAGCTGTCTAAAGTAAAACTTTAATCAGCGAAAATTTCACTAACATCAGCGCTAGCCTTACATGTCCAAATCTATCGATGCCTCGCGCTCACGCGCAAACGAGCTAAACCAGCTGCTTTCACGCTATGCATACCAGTATTACGTTTTAGATGACCCAAGTGTACCCGATTCCGAATACGATCGATTATTTAAGGAGCTTCAAGATATTGAAGCTGCGTACCCGGAGTTAATTAGTGCTGATTCTCCGACTCAAAGGGTTGGCGGCCAACCGCTCGATAAATTCGCCCAGATTGAGCATAAGATTCCTATGCTTTCTTTGGATAATGCATTTTCTGCTGATGATTTACAGGCCTTTGATTCTCGACTACATGCGCGCCTAAGCGGCTCTGCCACGATAAGTTATGTTGCAGAACCAAAATTAGATGGTGTTGCAGTAAGCCTTTTTTATAAGCAAGGCAAGTTAATTTATGGTGCGACTCGTGGTGATGGAAAAGTGGGCGAAGATATTACTCACAACGTACGTACCATCAACTCAATACCGCTTCGTTTGCTTGGTAGTGGTTTCCCTGATGAACTAGAAGTGAGGGGTGAGATATTTATGCCTCTGGTTTCATTCAATCGACTTAATGAAGAAGCGCAAACGAACGGAGACAAACTGTTCGTTAATCCGCGTAATGCTGCCGCAGGTAGTTTACGCCAGCTCGATTCCAAAGTGACAGCGAAAAGGCAATTGAAGATGTGCGCCTATTCTGTTGGCTACTCTTCTGGACTAGGGCTTCCCAGTAGTCACTTCTCAACACTTGAAAAGCTTAATGAATGGGGCTTTGTGGTCAATAGCGATATGCAGCAACTTCAAAATATTGAGGAATGTATCGCTTACTGTGAGATGCTTAGCGATAAGAGGTCATCACTCGATTATGAAATAGACGGCATCGTGTTTAAGGTGGATGATTTTGCAGCCCAAATGGAATTAGGCTTCGTTGCGCGTGCGCCACGCTGGGCTGTTGCTTATAAGTTTCCTGCTCAAGAGGAGCTTACAGTGCTCGAAAGCGTTGACTTTCAGGTTGGGCGTACCGGCGTTCTCACGCCTGTTGCTCGTTTAAAGCCTGTTTTTGTCGGTGGCGTGACCGTTAGCAACGCAACCTTGCATAATATGGATGAAGTTAAGCGTTTACAAATAAGGGTAGGTGACACGGTTGTCATTCGCCGTGCCGGTGACGTAATCCCTAAAGTTGTACGATGTGTTAAAGAGCGTCGACCACCAGATAGTGTTGATATTGTCCTGCCAAAGTGCTGCCCCGTTTGTGATTCCCCTATAGAAATTGAAGAAGATGGCGTGCTCGCTCGATGTAGCGGCACACTTGTCTGTGGCGCGCAATTAAAAGAGTCTATAAAGCACTTTGCCAGTAGAAAGGCTATGGATATTGACGGTTTGGGTGATAAGTTAATCGACCAGCTTATTGATAAAGAGCTAATCCAGGACGTAAGTGATTTATATAGACTTGATGCAAAGAACTTAGCGCTCTTAGAGCGTATGGGTGAAAAGTCAGCAAAAAATATTGTATCCGCCATCGAGATATCCAAGCGATGTACACTTGCTCAATTTATTTTCGCTTTGGGAATTCCAGAGGTTGGTGAAACAACGGCAGAGCTATTGGCTGAGCAGTTTGAAAAACTAGAGCGCTTAATGCAAGCAAGCAAAGAGCAATTGATAGCGTTAAATGATATCGGGCCGATAATGGCTGACAATATATTTACGTTTTTTCAGTTCGAGAACAATCAACAAAAAATATCCCAGCTAATCGAGTTGGGAGTGAGTCCAGCGCCTTTAATTGTGCCAAAGCAAAGCTTTGAAAGTGCGTTTAAAGACAAAAAAGTTGTTATTACCGGTACGCTTCCAAGTATGGGGCGTGACCAGATGAAAGCACTACTTAAGGAAAATGGTGCCAAAGTTCAATCAAGTGTATCTAGCAAAACGGACTACTTAATTGCGGGTGATGCTGCCGGTTCTAAGCTAGATAAGGCAGCTAAACTCGGTGTCGAGGTGCTTAATGAGGAACAAGTGCTCTCACTAGTTAAATAAGTGTGAACTATAAGACGTTTCCATAAAGT
>NZ_LWGA01000861.1:0-3511 GCF_001635235.1 Oleiphilus sp. HI0117
GCGTATGCGGTATTAATCCAAATTTCTCTGGGCTATCCCCCACTACTGGGCAGTTTTCTACGCGTTACTCACCCGTCCGCCGCTCGTCAGCAGATAGCAAGCTATCTCTGTTACCGCTCGACTTGCATGTGTTAAGCCTGCCGCCAGCGTTCAATCTGAGCCATGATCAAACTCTTCAGTTCAATCTAGTCGAAGCAAAAGCTTCATATACTTGCTCAAGTTACTTACTGTTCAAATAAATTGTACAGGTCGTTGACTTGATAATTTCTTAAGAAACATCCTCTCTAACAAGTTAGATCAGAGTGCTTCATCGTGAAATCATCTCAGTCAGCGCCCACACGAATTGCTTGGTTAATTTTTTAAAGAGCTTGCTTGAGATCCCTCAAGCGAGGCGCGTATTCTACAGCGTCTCATTTGCTTGTCAACGATTTTTTTAATTTGTTTTCGAAGAAATTTAAATTCAAAACCGAAAACCAAAACCTTTAACAAGCGAAGATAAATTACTGATTTTAATCACTTAATTTATCTTCTATCCCCTTTAAACTCCGCTGCTTTCGAAGCGGTTCGTCTTAAGGAGGTGCGCATTATATAGAGCTGATTCTTTAGGTCAACACCTTTATCAAACTTTTTTATAAATTAATACGCCAAAGACAGCAATCACTGCTGCACCCATTTTTAACCCCTCTCTTTATAACCCTTCTTTATACCAATACGACATCAACCCACCTTCTAACCACCGATATATAGCCGCCATTTACCACCAAGCCATCCAAAACCGACCAACATCACAGAAACTCAACCTACACACCCCTCTCAAAATATAAACATTAGTAACATTCACATTTATATGCCACTGTTTTTTATAGGCTTTTTCTATGATAAAACCTAACAACTGTACGCTCATGACTTTACAATTTTTTAGTTTGTAAACAATAACTTAAACAAGCACTTATTTCTTTAAAGAGACAAGCCTAGCTAGCGCTACATCTAACAGGCAGATTCATGAGACAGAGTTCAAAGTTCTTTCATGATTTTACAATTTTGCTCTACCAAGCCCCTCAATATTCATTTCTATAAAGTCGCTTCATAAAAGCCAGACCGCGCAACAAGCTAACACCGATCGTTTATTACTTAATGTCTTTGAACATAAAGAGCCATGGATAATCAGATGCCAATAAGAAAACTGAGTATTACCTCCCTATCATTTATTGTTCTTCTCTACGCTCAGTTTTTATCTGCTGCGCCCGGCGATGCAGGTAATATCCTAACAACACTGACTATTAATAATGTAAGCGGTGATGGTCGAACACCTACATCCCCTCAAGGCATTACCATGCATGATGGCTATCTTAGGGTAGTCGATTTTGGCACCGATAGAATATACCGGGTATATCCTGAAGATATATATGATGACATGGGCACAAGTGACGTAGGTGACGACGTACTATTGTTCTCTGCAGGCGACAGTGATTTAAACCTTCCTCTTGCAGACACCGATAACCCACCAATAAATAGCGATGGCAACCCCATCCCTACTTGTGGCGCAACGCCTGCAGGCCAATACTGTGGCGGCGGCGGTCTGACTTTTGCTGAAAACTATTTATGAAATGCCAGCCCTATAACTGACGACATCATAAAAGTAGACCCGGTAGATGGTGATAACCTCGAATCGGAGAATGCACTCGCGTCACTGGCATTCCCATCACCCACCGACATGACATACGACGGTCATAGCTTTTGGGTCGTAGACTGGCAAACTAACACTATCAATAAAGTACGCCCTGAAGATGGTGCGCTTCTTTTGTCTTTACCAGGCCCCTCCTCTTTACCTTCATACCAATCTAACCCCTCAGTCACTAATGCTCGCCCTTTTGGTATTACCTGGGACGGTAGAGACTTATGGGTAGCTGACCAAGAAGAACTCAAGGTTTACCGCATTGACCCAAGCGACGGTAGCGTTGTTGACTTCTTTGACACACCAGGAGCTGACCCTAAAGGATTAAGTTGGAACGGCGAATATCTTTGGCACACAGACCAAACCACCGCTACGATTTACGCTATCGAAACAGGGGTTATCCCGTTTGGCATTACCGGCTGCTTTGAAAAGAACGGTGTAGCAGTCAATGCTGATATATTACTTAGCCAAACAGCTTTATCTGACCAATCAACTAGCACTGATATTGATGGCTGCTTCCAGTTCACTGACTTCACCGCTGGCACACCAATCCAACTAAAAGCCAGTGAAGCTGGCGTTGATGAAAAACCTATCATTACTCTTGCCGAAACATCAGCGGGCTCAACTGACGTCACACTTATTGTTGGCGACGAATATTCCGAGCCCGGCTACTCCGCTTATGATACAGAAGACTTGGATTTGACATCTGAGGTCGTTACTAGGCCGAACGTTATCGATACTCCCACTATTATCGATACATCCGTACCAAACCCTACGGGAATACTAGTTGAATATGATGTCGTTGATAGCGCAGGTAACAACGCTGATACGGTATCTAGAATGGTCTACGTTCTAGAAGAGGATATCATCGCTCCCGTTATTACTCTTACTGGCGACGACCCGACATACGTTGAACAACTGACCAGCTATATAGAACCCGGCGCAACAGCAATCGATAATCGTGATGGAGATATCAGCGCAAACATTACTATTTCCGGAACCGTTGATGCAAACACTGCTGGAACTTACACCCTGCCCTACGACGTTTCGGATGCCGTTGGAAACATCGCAACGACTGTCACTCGTAATGTAATCGTCCAAGACACAACTATCCCTAGCATTACACTAAGCGGAGCTTCGAGTATCACTCTGGAAAAAGGCGACACTTATATAGAAGAAGGAGCCACAGCCACCGATAATGTTGATGGTGATATTACGGCTAATATCATTATCTCAGGAAGCGTCACGAACGATACGGTTGGAAGCTATGTCCTAAACTACGACGTGTCAGACTCATCAGGCAATGCAGCAGTAGTCGTTTCTCGCACAATTAATGTTGTCGATACCACTGCACCGATTATTACGCTAATAGGCGCCAGCCCGTATAATCAAGAATTAAACACCCCGTTCACCGACCCTGGCGCTACTGCATCAGATGTTCCAGGCGAAGACTTAAGCAGCTCCATTGTCGTCAGCGGTTCTGTTGATTCAAGCATTGCTGGTACTTACACACTTTCTTATGACCTAAGCGATGCAGCAGGAAATATAGCGACAACAATATCTCGCGACGTAATCGTTGCCGATACCGGCGCGCCAACGATCACCCTTCTTGGAAGCAACCCTCTTGATCACGAGCTTGGAAATGCCTACACCGATCCAGGCGCTACTGCATCAGATGCAATCGACGGAGACTTAAGCAGCAGCATTGCCGTAGCTGGAGATACCGACAACCCGAACCTAACAGGCACATGCAATGTCACATACGATGTTTCGGACTCAGTTGGCAACGCTGCACCTACCGAAATAAGAACAGTAAACGTAAACGACACAACACCT
>NZ_LWGA01000862.1:0-4624 GCF_001635235.1 Oleiphilus sp. HI0117
TGAGCTGCACCATAAGGCACTGGTTGCTGGTCTAGAAGCGCTCGGCATTGAAATGCTAGTGCCTAAAGATATTCGCCTATCTCAACTTAATGCAGTGAAGATTCCAGAAGGTATTGATGATGCGACTGTTAGATCAACACTACTTAACCAGTACGACTTGGAACTTGGTGCAGGGCTAGGTAAGTTTGCTGGCAAAGCATGGCGAATCGGCTTAATGGGCAATGGCTGTAATCGTAAAAACGTTGATTACTGCGTTAGCTCTTTAGGCGCGGTGCTTAACGAACTTGGACATAGCTGCGATGTCGACGCTGCAATGTCTGCAGTAGAGAATGCATACCCATAACCCAATAGACAGGGCTAGGGTATGAGTAATCCACTCCTACCCTAAGCTTTGTATCTCAAGCAAAGCGAAATGAAAAAACTCCTTTTGGTCGCCCACAGCCCGTCTGAAAATACACAAGCCCTACAACAAGCTCTGTGCCAGGGTGTCATCAGCCAAGCTCTTGAGCAAGTTGAATTCAAGTCGAAAACTCCTTTTGAAACACAAGCAGAAGATGTACTAAGTGCAGACGCCATTATACTCGGCACTACCGAGAATCTAGGCTACATGAGTGGTGCCCTCAAAGATTTCTTCGACCGTTGCTATTACCCATGCTTAGAAGCGAAACAAGGCTTACCCTGTGCCGCGTATATTAGAGCCGGTCATGATGGCACAGGTACAATTCGTGCTCTCGAAACCATTACCACTGGCCTTAAGTGGCGATGGGTACAGGAGCCCCTTTTACTAAAAGGCGCTTACCAAAAAGAGTTTGAGAGCCATTGCTCGGAATTAGGTGGCGCAATGGCATGTGCACTTGATCAGGGAATCATTTAGAATCTATTTCATTCCAATACCGATTTAATAAAAGGCAAATCACCCGTGTTAAAAATCATTGTTGTCATACTTGTTGTTGCACTTGCAGCATTCATCGTCCACCGCACTAATCAAAACAAAAAGCTAGCCGTTGAGAATCAACAATTAGGCAGTGAGTTTCTTGCCCAAAACATGACCAAAGAAGGCGTTGTCACAACCGAGTCGGGTCTTCAATATAAGGTACTTCAAGCCGGTACGGGAGAAGCCCACCCTACTGCAAACGATAAAGTTAAAGTTCATTATCATGGCACCTTAACTGATGGCACTGTCTTTGATAGTTCCGTAGCTCGCGGACAACCTATCTCTTTTGGCTTGAATCAAGTTATCAAAGGCTGGACTGAAGGTCTGCAACTTATGGTGGTTGGCGAGAAGACCCGATTATTTATTCCGAGCGAACTTGGCTACGGAAATAGAGCTGCTGGCGCCATCCCGGCTGGCTCGGTACTAATTTTTGATGTTGAGTTGCTTGGCATCAATGAATAAACAACTATAGTGAGATATAACTACTCGTAACAGAACAATTACGAGTCTTTTTAAGATAACGGAGAATAGAATGAAGCTTGTTACTGCGATAATCAAACCTTTTAAACTTGATGATGTACGTGAAGCACTATCAGAAATCGGTGTTCAGGGTATAACAGTTACTGAAGTTAAAGGATTTGGTCGCCAGAAAGGTCATACAGAGTTGTATCGTGGCGCTGAGTACGTTGTAGACTTTCTACCAAAAGTTAAACTAGAAGTAGCGATCAGTGAAGATATGCTAGATAAAGTTATCGAAGCGATGACAAATGCAGCCAATACTGGAAAGATCGGCGACGGAAAGATATTTGTTTCATCACTTGAGCAAGTGATTCGAATCCGTACTGGCGAAACCGGTAGTGACGCTGTATAGATAAGCCTATAATGCGAGTAGTGAGCTACTCGCATTGTTTCAGCTTCAAAGCAGCTAACTAAAAGGAGGCACAAATGAAACATCCAACAAGATGGGTATTCATTCTAAGCTTTCTTCTTTCTTTACAAGCCTCTCTTAGCTATTCACAAGAAAAAACTTCGCTTACCTCTCCCGACAATAAATCTACTATCATTCTTGGCTATAAAGAAGGCAGCAAACCGCCCTATATCGGCAACAAAAATGATAATAGCGGTGCATACCGAGAACTTTTCTCTAAAGCAGCAGAGATGATAGGACTCTCACTTGAAATCGTAAGGTTACCTAAAAAACGTGTTTATCATCACCTTAAAGAAGGTGATATCGATTTCTATCCCTCGTCTGGTTTTTCAGAAAAAAGATCACAGTTTTTATATTGGCTGGACAATGGCTTTCTATCGAAACAAGCCTTAGTCTCAGACATTACAGACTTCGAAATAAAAGACTTTAAGAAGGCGAAAGGTACTTTGCTTGTCCCTTTAGGAGGTAGCTCCGCTGAATATGCCAAAGGTGCTCCTCAAGTAAGCATTCAGAAAATGGGCAAGTTGCCTATTGATAAAGCAATTCAGGCACTGAAACTAGGTAGAGGTAATTTCTACGTATATGATATAGATATCTTGGATTATTACTTAAAACGAAACCGCATTAAGCAGTTTAGTGACATTGGCCTTCGGCTTCACCCAAATGCAATTGAGAAGGAATACTCTTCGTTAAAAGCGGCCTTCTCTATTAATTCAAAACACTTTAAGCAACAACAAAATAGCAGATTTGATAAAAACAGCGCTTTAGGCTTTAACAATCAAAAAACCAGTCCCCATAAAGGCTCCGCTGCTTATCAATTCCAACAAGCATTAAAGCACTTACAAGAAAGCGGATATACTCAGACGGTTTATCAAAAATATTTTAAGTAATTAGAAAGAGGCTCACTATAAGCAAGCCCTCACTAGTAAAGAGGTCGGCTATGCTAAAGCTTTAGCATTTCTCAATAATTCTCTTGCCCGCTCTACAACCGGCAAATCAATCATCTTGCCTTTATATTCAACAGCTCCCTTGCCTGCAGCCAAGCCTGCTTCAAATGCTGCAAGCAAACCTTCAGCATGTTCTACCTCTTCCGCGCTAGGCGTCAATACTGCATTAATGACTTCTACTTGCTTAGGATGAATACAGAAGGCTCCTACAAAACCTAGCTGCTTGGCAAACTTAACCGTTTCAGTAAATGCATCAATATCGCTGTAGTCAGCTATCGAACCTGGAAAACCCAAAGGCATAATGTTGGCACGACGACAAGCAAATGCCAGCATCTGATTTGGCAGCAACAAGGTTTGAGGAAGTGGCTGCATGCCAGCTGTCGCCGAGAAATCTTCAGAGCCTAAAGTCATCGCCACAACACGCGGGTCTGCTGAGGCGATTTCATCCAGTTTGGGTAAAGCATCAACCGACTCAATCATTGCAATAATCGCTGTATGCCCTTGAGGAATATTTCGCTCCTGTTCCAATTTAGAAATCTTAGCGGCGAACTTCCGTAACTGGTCAGCAGACTCAACCTTTGGCACTACAATCGCGCTAACATGCTCACTGACCGACGCGACAACATCGCCCATGGCAAAGCGCTCATCAAGGTTGATTCTTACCAATGCAGCAGCACCATCCTGGCTAACCGTTTTCGCAGCCGGGACCACACACTCTCGAGCTTCTGCTTTTTGCTCTAGCGGAACACTATCTTCCAAGTCCAGAATATAAGCATCAGCACCACGCGTATGCGCTTTGGCGACGAATTTCTCAATGTGCACAGGGATAAACAAGGCCGTACGCCAGCCTGGGTAGTCTAATTTCTTCATTTTATTCTCGCTCACGAATCCTTAGGCCAAACTTGCTTTAATTGTCATACAAGTAAAACCATCATTATCAGCAGACCATAGGGATAAATCATCGCCATCCCGCTTACCAGACACGGTAAACACCGAGGTATCAAACGTCGGTCTAACCGCTCGGAACTTGAAGGTTTTCAAAGATTTATCGGCAATATTATGACGTTTAAGTTCTAACAATAAAGTCACCAGCAATGGCCCATGAACAACCAAGGCAGGATACAGCTCTTCGTTTACCGCGTAGTCGCGATCATAATGAATACGATGGCCGTTATAAGTCAGCGCCGAGTAGCGGTATAGCAACACTGGGTTTGGCGTGATTTCTTGCGAAAAATCGGCTTCAGAAAGCGCAGGCTTGCCTGGTGGCAACTCAGCTCTTTCTGTTGGTTGCTCCCGGTAAACAATATTCTGTACCTGGCTGATACACAGCTCACCCGCTTGTGAAATATCATGGCGAACATTAACGAAAACCAACACGCCGGTACTACCCGTTTTAAGTTCAACAGATTCAATCGTCGATAATCGAGAGGCCGGCTGGCCAATAATCAAAGCCTTATGACACTCAACCTCACCGGCCGCCCACATCCTGCGAGGAAGTGGTACAGGGGGTAAAAAGCCACCTTTATCCGGGTGCCCATCAACACCTGTTGCACTGGCTTTTGGCGTTGGCAGAAAATACATCCACTCCCAAAATGGAGGTAAGGCATCACCTTTCTCGGGTAGAGTCTCGTTATCAAGTGCCGCAGCCAAAGCTTGCGCCTGAAAAAGACTAATATCATCTTCTTTGGTTTCTTGCTTTCCTACCCACTGCTGCAAGTACTCAATATCTATATCGCTCATAGAGACTCCCTTGGATCTTTTATAGCTAAAATTCTTATATATTTGATTTACGAATATGTTCGAACTGGAAATTTA
>NZ_LWGA01000863.1:0-2652 GCF_001635235.1 Oleiphilus sp. HI0117
GATCATCACCTACAAACCACCCAACATAAATTGAAGCCCAAGTAAGGCAACATATACATAGAGCTAATCCAATAACACTCCTTAGTTGTAATCTATTAACATCTATCGTTCCACGATTTAAAAAAAAATACAAAGCAATACCAACCAAAAAAACGGGGGCTTGATTTAATAAGCTAAAGTATACAAAACTATTGTTCGCAATAAGTACATTGCCGAAATAAAAGACAAAATAAACAGTAAATAGGACAAGAAGTGGAGCAATACTTACTAATAAGCTTGTTGCCCGTCTATTAAAAAACACAAACAGTAAAGGGAAGCACAAATAAAAAAGCATTTCAGTCCCGATAGACCAACCACCAGGAACAATTGAATTATTTGCAGGAGGAAATAAACCGTGAAGAAAAAATACATTCGCAGCAGTATTCAGAACGCTATACTGCTCAGGAATAACTAAGTCACCAGCCTTTATACTTGCCATCAAGGAGCGATACGTAAAATACCCAATAATTCCAAGATAATATACGGGTACAATTCTGAAAAACCTTCGCGTATAAAAGCTCAGTAATGGGCGAGATTCACCACTTCGCCGATCAAATGACATACATAGAGTATAGGCGGAAACAACGAAAAAGAGTTGAACGCCCATTTGTCCGTATTTAGCCATGTAACCAAGCCAACCTTCGATGATGCCTACACTATGAGAGGTGTGTACGCCAATCACCATGATTATGGCAACCCCTCTAAGTGAGTCTATATAATCATGCTTCATTCTAGGTATTAGTCATAAAGCAGAAATCAACACCCTACTTAGTAGCTTGAGTTAATACATCAGTCAAATGTGAAGCAACTGCATCCATCTGTTCAGACGTTATAGTTGGATGAATCAATAACATAAGGCTCGTCTCACCTAACTCCTTTGCCATTGGTAGACTTTCCTTAGGTTGAAAAGGGGTATTATCAAAAGCTTTCTCTAAATACACTTCAGAGCAACTTCCTTGCATTGCGGGAACGCCAAGTTCATTTAACGTGTTAACAATTTTATCTCGGGTCCAACCATCAGCAAGCTGATCAAGCTCAACAAAGACATAGAACTTGTAATTGGCATGCTCAATATAATCTGGAACGTTTGGTACTCGAATACAAGGAAAGTTTCGACACACCTTTACCAACTTACCAGCATGTTCATTTCTAACTCTAGTCCACTCAGCCATTCTAGTTAGCTGAATACGTCCTATAGCAGATTGCATCTCAGTTAAACGCCAGTTTGTACCAAATGATTCATGCAACCAACGGAAACCAGGAGGGTGTTCTCTGTTATATACCGCATCGTAACTCTTACCGTGATCTTTATAAGACCACATAAAATTCCATAGGTTCTTATCATTTGTCGTAACCATGCCACCTTCACCGCCAGTAGTCATGATCTTATCCTGGCAAAAAGACCAAGCGCCAACATGACCTATCGAACCTACGGATTTCCCTTTATATCTAGCACCATGAGCTTGAGCACAATCTTCGATGACCTTAAGAGCATGTTTTTCAGCTAAAGCCATAATACCATCCATCTCACAGGGCCACCCGGCGAGATGAACACAAATGATAGCTTTAGTTTTATCCGTAATTACTGCTTCAATCGTTTCGGGCGATATATTTTGCGAATCTCGATCAACATCCGCAAACACTGGAGTTGCACCAGCGGTAACAATTGAACTAATAGATGCTATAAATGTTCGAGAGGTCACTATAACTTCATCCCCAGCCCTAATACCAAGTCCCTTAAGAGCTAAGTCCAACGCTGTCGTTCCATTTGAAACGGCTATGGCATATTCACAGTCCGCAAACTTAGCGAATCCTTTTTCAAACTCTCTCCCTTCTTGGCCAGTCCAGTAGTTCACTTTGTTAGATAAAAGAACTTTCTGCACAGCATCAGCCTCTTCTTGGGTAAAAGAAGGCCAAGGAGATAAACTTACTTTAGACATAAAACAACCATTGGAATAATAGGACTTTAGTACTAGCTTAAGGTTAGTTAAGCCACTAATGTAAAACCGTTCTGACTATATAATTAATGTCCTGTTTGAACGACCAGACACGAATATAATCGACATTTATTCTAACCTTATCAGGGAAAATAACATCACGATTATAAGCTTCAGGGTCTTCCTGAGCAGCCAAAATTTCTTCTTCATTTCGGTATTTTAGCGTAGCAGGCCCAGTGATCCCAGGTCTTAGGGACAGTACCGCACGTTCTTCGCCTTGGAGTTTATCCGCAAAACCTGGCACATCAGGTCTAGGACCAACAAAGCTCATCTGACCAAGTAAAACATTCCATAATTGAGGCAATTCATCGATCTTAGTTTTTCTGAAGAATGCGCCTAACGACGTAATCCGAGGGTCACCACTTTGTGTTACTGTCGTATCCAAGCCCTTAATAGGTCGCATCGTCTTTATTTTAACAACTTTAAAGACTCTACCATTTTTTCCTACACGCCCTTGAACAAAAAATCCATTGCTACGAGTGTCAAACGAAGCGGTAATATAAGCAATGATTATCAGCCACCACAAAGCTAACAAACCTAAAAAAGCGACGATAAAGTCGAAGCTCCTTTTTTGAAAACTCTGATATGTACTGAGAGCTGGGAGGCTAGAACTATT
>NZ_LWGA01000864.1:0-15953 GCF_001635235.1 Oleiphilus sp. HI0117
CGAATTAACTTTGTTACCCCAGAGCAAAGGCACTTAGGTCTGGATGAAGAAATATTATCGAAGAGGGATGAGCTTTATCGCAAGATGAAAAGAAAGAACCAAATAAGGTGGTCAAAAGCTACGCGGAACTGGGAGAAAGTGGGTGACGTTAAGTTGAACCCGGAGAAGGAAAAACAAGCAGCTTAAATGCTCAGGCGACAACTACCTTGAAAAACGCCGATACTGCTGGCTTGTTTTTTACTTGGGTAAAGCCTGAAATCTCGCTATGGTTTCTGGGTAATATAGCTTAAATTGAGAGCCCTTGTTTTGTTTGCAGCAGGTGGCAGAAAGTTATTAAACAATAATCGTATTAATGCATTTAAGGTGGATGTGGTTTCGATCGAGTTCAGTGGGAACGTAAACTTTAAAGGCATTACCACATAACCATAACCACCACCGGACTCATTAATATTCGCACCTTTTGCGCAAAGAAAAGCGCAAAAGTCGCCAACATCAATTCGCCAGTGTGGTAGGCGTTATACGTATGGAGATGTTCGTTGAAAATTGAGTGGGAAGTCGAGGAAAACGATGATTTATTTCCCTCAATTAAGTTGTTTTATTGTTTGTTCAAGCCAAAAGGGTATAAAACTAAAGTTAAACACTATCTGAAATTTGGGCAAGAAAATCTGAGTTATCACAAACAAGATTCTATAATTTGGCATATTTCATACAAAAGATTAGCTCGTTTAGAAACACCCAAAGCTTATGCTCCTGTGTCTTTATTCAATAATTCATTTTCGGTGTTTATTCATACAAACGACAATGACCAGTATGCTTTTGAATGTACATTAACTGAAAAAGAATTGAAAAAGGTAAAAATAGAAATTGAACAAAGAACTAAAAACGTATAACCAGTTTATCAAACCTCGTTCCGCCCACACAAACACGTGGGCTCCACTGGACGCGCAAAGAGACGCGCGCCGTTTATAAAAGCGTTATACGTAAAAGGTAATCTGAATTTTGCTGAACAAGGAAGTAAATAATAGATTGGCGGCCGTAATCATTATTGTGTCTGGTATCGCAGTATTCGCATACGCAGCTTTTCAAATTGATTGGGCTAATATTGAGCCATCTTTCAAAAGCATTTTCTTCCCAGTATTGTTCTTTTTTATAGTTGTTTTATTTGCTTTTAAAGTTGCTAGTAACAAAGATATTGATGTCACTAGTAAAGAGACAGATTCGAAAATAAGCGAAGCCATCGATAGTTTTAATCACAAAACAAGGCATATTCAAAACTTGGTAATAGGTTCAATCGTATTATGCTTATTAGCAATCTGAATCGACCAGCCTTCTTTAGACGCTTAATTGCTTTATAATTATGTGTATTAAGGAGAAAGTATGTCTCAGCGATTTACCGAAGAATTTAAGATCCAAGCAGTTAAGCAAGTTACCGAACATGGCCATTCAGTTTCTAGCGTTTCTGTACGGCTTGGTATAACTGCCAGTTCGCTCTACAACTGGATGAAAGTGCATGGTCCAGATAGTGATGAACACAAAAAACAACTCGACCACGAAAACAAAATTAAGCAGCTAGAAAAAGAGCTTAAGCGTGTCACGATGGAACGCGACATCCTAAAGGAAGCAACCGTATTTTTCGCGGGCGAGTCAAAGAAAAATACGCGTTCGTAAAAAAAAGGCTCAACAATTACCCTGCCAAATTGATGTGTGAGACGCTTTCTATTCAGCGGAGTGGCTTTTATGCTTGGCTGAATCAGCCCAAGTCAAAGCGCCAGATTGAAGATGAACGACTGACAGGGCTTATCAAGCATTCTTGGTTGGAAAGTGGTTGTGTTTACGGCTACCGGAAAGTAACGAGCGATCTGCGTGACTTAGGTGAAACCTGCTGCAAACATCGCGTTGCACGATTGATGAAGCAGGAAGGAATCAGGGCTCAAGTAGGTTACAGAAGGCATAGAGGCCACTATGGCGGCAAACCCGCAATCGTCGCAAGCAACGTATTAGATCGCCAGTTTTCTGTAGCCATGCCAAACCAAACTTGGGTGACTGATATTACTTATATCAGAACTCACGAAGGTTGGCTCTATCTTGCTGTGGTACTGGACTTATATTCTCGTGCCGTAGTTGGTTGGTCTATGAGCTCAAGAATGGAATCCGAGCTTGTTACTCAAGCTCTTCTTGCAGCAGTGTGGCGAAGAAAGCCGCGGAACCAGGTGTTAATACACTCTGATCAAGGCAGTCAGTTTACGGGTTACGAATGGAATGACTTTCTAAGCGCTCACAACCTTAAAGCGAGTATGAGTCGGCGAGGAAATTGCCATGATAACGCAGTAGCGGAGAGCTTCTTTCAGCTTCTCAAGCGTGAGAGAGTAAAGAGGAAAATCTACTCAACAAGAGAGCACGCACGAGCAGATATTTTTGATTACATTGAAATGTTTTATAACTCTAGACGTAAGTATGGGGAAGCTAATAATATGCCTCCACTGGCTTATGAAAAGTTAGAAGAATTCAAACAGAAAAGTGTTTAGTTAAAGCTGGTCGATTCAATCCTTGTGTTGATGACACAAGGATATCGAATAAAGAATGATCAGCCAACTTAGCAAAGTGTTATGTCGGCTTTCGGGTCTTTTGTAATATAAGAAAAGCCAGGCAAATAGGCATGGAAAGCGATGCTCGCGTTATGTCGGTTTTCCTCTTTTAGGTAATGTAAGATATCGAGAAAAATTTTCTTGGATCCTATGAACGGTTTACCCGCAAGGCCAATGTTCTAGTTTTCCAAAAGAGTAGGGCGCAGACACAAAATATTAATGGCCCCGGTTCACATATTGCGAACAAGAGCCATATGCCTTACACTGTTCACATATTGCGAACTAATGGAAGTTTTATGCATGTTATTGCCAGAGGTATATTCGTTGAAGCTATCAAGAAATACCCAAACGATGCCAATGCGATAGAAGATTTTTATCGACTACTTAAGAGTGGGAAGTTTAAAGATCATCACGTACTAAAAAAGGCAGTGCCGTCGCTAGATAACTTTAAGTACAAAGATAAATGGTGGGTAGTTGATTTAGGCGGTAATAACCTAAGACTTATCGCATTCATTGAGTTCCGCCATCAACGTGTTTACGTAAAATACATTGTCGACCATAAATAGTATGATCGGCTCACAAACCGTTATAGAAGAAAGGAGCTGAAATGAACATACAACACATTACACAGCTTGCGCATGAATTACAGAGTGAGATGCCATTTATCGCTGGTATACATTCACAGGAAGATCATCAAGAGGCACTTTTGCTTATGGATGAACTTATTGAGGACTATGATGCAAACTTGCTTCTTATTGATGTCTTGTGGGCAAAAATTCATGCGTATGAAGAAGAAGCCCCTGAGTTTCATGATTTTAACACTAGTATCGAGTCTAAAGATGCAGGCGCATCCATGTTGCGATTGCTGATGGATCAGCATAACTTAACTATGTCAGATTTTAAAAATGAGATTGGCCCGAAAAGTTCAGTATCTATGATATGTAGCGAGAAGAGGTCACTTACTAAAGAGCATATTGAAAAACTTTCAAGACGTTTCGAAATCAGTCCGTCGTTATTTTTCTGACCAGGCTGTACAGTTAATCTTTAAAGTGTCCAATAAGATCTATTATTGGACATAGTGTATGAGTTAATCTAGTCTTTACTCATAAAGCGTTAAGTCCTATGGCAACTCCAAGATCAATCCCTTTATTCCCAGCATACAACGAGCTTAAAGACTTTGACTGGCGTGATTACCCACAGCTAGATCAGTTTTTCAACGACAACCCTAAGTGGTGCCGTGAACACTGGGATTGGGCGCGAGAGTATTTGATTTTCCTTGGCAGAAACAAATCTGAGCATACTTACATTAGATTCCGTTCTGACATAGAAAAATTTTTGCTGTGGAGTTTTTTGGTGGCAGAAAAGCCTGCTGTCGATTTTAGAAAGAATGACTTACTTGATTATTCAGAGTTCTTCTTTAAGCCACCGCAAACTTGGATAGGTCTAGCCAATGTGGATAAATTTGTACCGTCTGCTGGTCTGTACGAATTTAATAAAAGCTGGAGGCCTTTTAGATATATAGCCGAAGGTAGTGATGCTGATAAAAAGAAATACAGGCCTTCACAGCAATCTATACTTGCCATGTTTTCTGCTATAAGCGGTTTCTACACACACTTAATGGAGAGCGAAATAGCATTAGGAAATCCGGCAGGTCTTGCAAAAAAAGACTGTAAGCGATTAGTTAAGGATGCACAGGTAAAAGAAACAAAGCGGCTAGACCAGGCACAATGGGATTTACTACTAATTACGGCTGAAAAAATGGCTGACGAAGACTCACTCTTTGAGCGGAATATTTTTTTATTGGCTGCAATGAAAACAATGTTTTTGAGAATTTCTGAATTAGCTGAGCGTGACGACTGGATACCTGTTATGAGCCACTTTTGGCAAGACGATAAGAAAAACTGGTGGCTCAAGATATACGGTAAAGGAAAGAAAATTCGCGACATTTCTGTCCCAGATAGCTTCCTGCCTTATTTAGAACGTTATCGGCTATGGCGTGGCTTGCCTGCATTGCCTGGTAGACAGGACAAGCAACCAATTGTGGAGAAAATTCGTGGGGCTGGAGGTATGAGTGGTAGACAACTAGCGCGTCTTGTCCATCAGGTGCTCGATAAAACCTACGAGACTATGAGGTCTCGATCAGGAGAGAAAGCAGCGCAAATTTTCAAAGATGTTTCACCTCACTGGCTGCGTCATACAGGCGCAAGCATGGAGATTGAACGAGGCCGCGCCCTTAAGGATGTTTCGGAAGACCTGGGGCATTCAAGTATGGCTACCACTGACACGGTCTATGTTCAAACAAGCGCCAAAAAACGCGCTGAGAGCGGAAAATCTCGAGAAGTTTGATTTTGGAACCAAAATTCTGAAGCCTAAAGCTTAATAAAACCAATCGGTTAGTCTGTATTTGCCGGTCATTTCACCCGAAAACAAGTTGCACGTTCAACTAAATTACTAAACTCCATGAATCAAGATTCAATCACTTAGATGAATACCTCCAACTAAAGTACTAAACTTTTATCGAAACTACCTTCAGTTTGATTTGTTTCACTTAAATTCAACTAAAATACTAATTTGGGCGACATTAATTCATCCTCGTTTTGTTAGTCGTTATAAAGTCAATTTAATTACTAAGAATCACAAGAGGGAAAGGATATTATCTTCGTTGACATAGCCAATCTTTATTATTCTTAAATGCCTACATCACCTTTTATTGGAAAACCAGTCCTTTAGATTTGGTTGACATTGTTTGTAAATGACTTTTATATATCGGGCAAGGGGTTGACTGAATTTTGTGAATCTTAAGTATTCATCCGTTGTGTTTAATAGACTATTTAGACAAAAGTCAGGGTAGGGAATTTCTTTTCCTTTCTTCAAAAAGCAGCGTTTCGTATAGTAATCGTCTGCGCCTGCAATGATGAGGAAGCAGAAATTTTCAAACTAGCACTTTGTCCCTAAGTAAGACGTTCAGAGGACATTTTTCAAATGAGGATAAAACAGCCGACTTCAGCTCTGACTGAATGCAGGCTTTGAGCACAAAGCTCTACCTTTTGTCTGCTCCGGAAATGTTACAAAGCACACCTCTAAAGCGAATTAGTGAGTAGTTTGTATCAGTTTGAGGTATTGGCACTTATGTCAAACCTGACTGAAAAGCACTAAATTTTAAGGAGTCCCGAAACTAGACATCTTCACTTCAAGACAAGGTTTTCAATTGACAGACCAATTCTTAATGAGTACAGTTCGCGCTTGATCTTAGGTCATGTTTAACGACATGAGTGAAAAACATCGTTCTTTGAACTGTTTTTCAATTTGGGAAGTCGGTGAGTTTAACTATGAACCCGACACTGCCCCCCGCAACGGTAAATTGGTTATATCGCTTCGTATACCACTGCAGGTGAATTAAAAGGTTTTGCTCCTTTTAAAACTTGTGGGAAGGTGAAGTGATTAGGTGCGTTTAGCGCCTAGCTGATGAGTCCGGATACCAACCTGATGATCTGTTATACAGGTGTTGCGGAGGGCTTCATCAGGTAATAATGTCTTCCGATCCTATTACTTTTTCCCTTCTCGACTCCGGCTGATACTTATTTCTAGGCGGAGCAAGTTATTGAAAATTCATAGTAAGTCATTACTCTTATTAACCAAATGGGTTGTTGCAATTAGCTTATGGCTAACGATTGCATCGACTGCGAATGCACATTTTCAAATGATCTATACCCCTGACCTATTAAGAAGCAAAGGCGGCATAGTGGAATTGAGAATGCCCTTTACCCACCCAGCAGCCAATGGTTATGTGATGGCTGTTGATAAGCCGCTTGCGTTCTATCACATCAAAAAAGGCAAGAAGAAAGATCTGAGCACAAAGCTGGTAGAAAGTAACTGGGCCAGTGCCGAGAATACGGGCATTTCTTACGAGTCTTCAGTTAAGCTGAAAGGCTTAGGCGATAATATCTTTGTCTTCGAAATGGCGCCATATTTGGAGAAAAGCGAAGATGTTTTTATCCAACAGTTCGCAAAAACCATTATCAATGTAGGCAGCCTGCCAAGCGATTGGGAAAGTGACTTAAACTTGCCAGCTGAAATCGTGCCCCTTACGAAACCCTACGCGATCTATGAGGGCGGAAGCTTCACTGGCATTGTGCGAAGTCACGGAAAGCCCGTACCTTTTGCGGAAATCGAAGTTGAATACATCAACTATTTACCTGAAATGTCAAAGAATGCGTTCTCTAGTGATCCCACGATTCAAGTTCCTGCAGAAGCATTTATTACGATGACAATTTATGCCGATGCTAGCGGAACATTCACGTTTGCGATACCGAAGGCGGGTCAATGGGGTTTTGCTGCGCTGGGCGTAGGGCCACAAAAGAAATTTAAAGGTAAAGAGCTGTCTCAAGACGCTGTCATTTGGGTGCAAGCCCATGAACTTAAGTAGAGGGTGCCAACGTGCATATAGTTGATGGTGCGCTTGCGGCGCCGGTTCTAGCAGCTGGTGTTGTACTTAGTGTAGTGGGGGTGGCGATCGGGTTAAAGAAGCTCGATTACGACCACTTACCTCAAGTCGGCGTACTATCGGCTGCGTTTTTCGTTGCCTCATATATCCATCTCCCACTTGGTTTTTCTAGTGTTCATCTTATTTTAAACGGCTTGATTGGCCTGGCACTTGGCTGGGCGGCTTTTCCCGCGTTGCTTGTTGCCTTGCTGTTGCAAGCTGTTTTCTTTGGCTTTGGCGGCTTCGTTGTCCTCGGTGTCAATACATTTAATATCGCACTACCGGCTGTGCTGATGTACTACGTATGTCATAGAGGGATCTCTGCTCCGAACACAAATTTAGCTGCGATATGGGGCGCGATTGGTGGCGCCGGTGCGATTCTACTAACTACATTGTTAGTTGCGGGCTCCCTGGCATTATCTGGAGAGGCGTTTGTGCTCGCGGCTCAAGCGACCGTATTGGCGCATATACCGATTATGATCCTAGAAGGTTTTGTTACCGGCGCGGCTGTCTTGCTGATTCGACAAGTTAAACCTGAGCTCCTGCGTATATCGGAGGATTGGGATGATACGTAATCTTTGTTTGCTCTTCCTTGTTTTCGTCAGTTCGCAGAGTGTCGCGCATAACGTACTGGGCGGCGTTTATACCATTGGTGTTGATGTTGAGGGCGAAATAGGTTTTTCCAATGGAGAGATGGCACCACTAGGCTCTAAGGTAATGGTTCGTGATCTCCAGGGTCAAGAAATTGTTTTGGTCGAAACGGATGAGGAGGGCTTCTTTACATTCGAAGCGACGAAGCGGATTGATCATCATATTTACGCGAACCTAGGGGCAGGCCACGTGTTTGAAACAGTTTTAAACGCTGAAGACTTATCGGATACCTTAGGCGAGATTATGGCAGTGGAATCTGCCGACGCTCTGGAAACAAACCTTCGAGGACAGATGTTGGTGGGTAATGACTTACAAGCATTGATCGAAAAGGCTGTCGCAAAACAAATTAAGCCCTTGCGCAAAGAGTTGAATGCCTACAAAGAGAAAGCATCATTTCGGGATGCTTTGGGTGGCATTGGTTACATCTTTGGCTTATGCGGTATCGGTATTTGGCTAACGCAGCGAAATCAATCTACAAAGAATAAGGCGAGTTAAGGTGCCACAGAATCTCGAACACAGCGGCACTTCGTGGAAAGGGCAGAGGCTGAAGCATGAAGATTCGGTGATCGACTCGTTCGATCCTCGAGTCCGAATTATTTGGGTGGCTGTTTTTTCCTGCATTGTTGTGTTGTCGAAAGAACTCAATGTTGTGCTCGTCGAATTGGGTATCGCGTGTGCTCTTGTTTTCTTGGCGAAGTTAAATCTCAAGCGCACGTTTAGACGCGTCCTGGCGATGGATATGTTCATGATATTTCTGATTGTTATGCTGCCATTTACGACGCCTGTCTCTGGGGAAGATGATGTGCTTTTCGAAATATCGGAGTTGACGGCGAGTAAGAATGGATTGGTCCACGCGGTATTGATTGCCGTTAAAGCGAATACCGTTGTTCTGTCTTTACTTGCTGTTGTGGGCACCATGAATGCGACAACGTTCGGGCATGCTTTAGCACGGTTACGTATACCCGATAAGCTCGTTCATTTGCTTCTGTTTACGGTACGTTATCTCGACGTGATTGGTCAGGAATACAAACGCATGAAACGTGCGATGCAGGCGCGGGCATTTGTACTGCGAATGGATACGCACACATGGCGCTCAATTGGCTATTTAGTGGGAATGCTTTTAATCCATGCACTTGAACGTTCAGAGCGAATCATGGAGGCAATGAAGTGTCGTGGTTACAACGGCCGCTTCTATTTGTTGGATGATGATAAGTTAGTCGCACGCGATTACTGCTTGATCATCGTTTGCGTTCCGTTCTTGATTTCTCTAATTCTTATCAACCTGCTTTGAGGCTTTTATGGAAGCGCTAATTGAAACACGAGGCTTAAGCTACCGCTACCCACGAAGAGGGGAAGTATTATCTCATGTCGATTTCTCTCTCTACTCGGGTGATCGGGTTGCGCTCACGGGGCCGAATGGAGCGGGCAAAACGACGTTTCTACATTTACTGGTAGGGCTAAAAAAAGCAAAGTCGGGTGATGTATTTGCTTTTGGCAAGTTTAGAAAGCAAGAGTCTGAATTTGTTGAAGTACGCGCGAAGGCGGGCTTTCTATTTCAAGACCCCGATGATCAACTATTTTGCCCCACTGTATTAGAGGACGTGGCATTTGGCCCGCTAAATCTAGGAAAAACCAGAGAGCGGGCCTTCGAAAAGGCCAAGCAAACACTTAGGTCGCTTGGCATGGCAGGATTTGAGAAGCGAGTTGCGCATCAGCTTTCGGGGGGCGAAAAACGCTTGGTCGCATTGGCATCGGTACTGGCCATGGAGCCAGAAGTGTTGTTGTTAGATGAACCGACAAACGCGCTCGACAACGAAGCTAGACAACGCTTGCTCGACGTCTTGATGTCCTTGCCGCAAGCAATGCTTGTTATCTCACATGATGAAGAGTTTGTTTCTAAAATCGCGACGCGACATATTCGTTTAGAGTCTGCGCGAATGATTGAAATAGAAGCTTGGTCGGAAACTGAGATTGCTTAATGGCTTTTACTTCCGCCCAAGAAAACTTGAGAGACTCTTTTATGAACTATGCGCATAATTCAGATAGATTAGACATGCCTTTTAGTGCAGTGGTCGGCCAAGACTCATTCAAGCTTGCGCTTATTCTCGTGGCTATCAATCCGTCCATCGGCGGTGTCGTTATCACTGGCCCAAGAGGGTCAGCAAAATCCACCCTTGCTAGGGCTTTGGCTAGTCTATTGCCTTACGACGATGCGCGCTTAGGCAGTGACTCACCATCCTTTGTTACTTTGCCTTTAGGGACGAGTGAAGAGATGTTGGTCGGTACACTGAACTTGGAAAAAGTGCTGAGTGACAAGTCCTTAGATTTCCAACCTGGCTTACTAAGTAAAGCCAACGGCGGCGTTCTATACGTCGATGAAGTTAATCTATTGCCTGACAATCTTGTAGATCTGCTTTTGGATGTCGCCGCAAGTGGTGTCAATTACATAGAGCGCGATGGCATCAGCCATCAACACAAGGCGGAGTTTCTATTAATCGGCACGATGAATCCTGATGAAGGAGAATTGCGCCCCCAGTTACACGACCGTTTCGGTTTGGCAGTCGATTTAGCTAACCGCTACTCGGTAGAAGAGCGTGTTGCCATCGTTAAAACGCGCGAAGCATTTGATGCCGATCCAGAAGCATTTACTCTTGCCTATGAAGAAAAGCAAGAAGCACTGATCGCTAAGGTAGTTTCAGCAAGAAAGCGTTTAGAGGGTGTGGCATGCTCTGACTCCATTCGAATTGAAATTGCACAACGTTGTGAAGATGCGTTGGTAGATGGACTAAGAGCAGATATCGTTTGGTATCGAACAGCTCGCGCGCACGCCGCTTGGCAAGGTCGAAAAGAGGTCATCTTGGATGATCTTGATGCGGTTTCAGAGCTGGTTTTGCACCACCGCCGTAGGCACGACGCGCCACCACCAGCTCAAGGTGATTCCGGAAGCGGTAATCCTAACTCCGGCAACGATTCTCCAGAAACCGGATTTAAGCGACCCGATGATTCACATAGACAACCAAACCAGAATGACGCAAAGGGCGATGCCGATACCGGCGAACAAAATAGTACCGACAGTGATTGGGGGAGTATGGACCCAAAATGCATGAACGGTATTGTATCACCGGAGAATGCCATCCCCACAAAATCAAACGCGCGTGCGATAAGCCAACCCTCTGCATTGTTAGACTCGATGTTTGCCAATCAAAAAGGGCGCTCTACCATAGGCCGGCAAACATCGAACAAAGACGGGCGACTTCCTGATTGGTTCGGCACACTGCTAAGTAGTTTTGGCGAGTGGCCGCCTAATAAGCTCAAGATGCGGAAACAAAAATTGGGTCAGTCAGTCTTACATGTTGTTTTGTTTGATACCTCGGGCTCTACTTTACAAGGTGACGTTTTTGCACGTGCAAAAGGTGTTGTTGCTGCGATCGCCAATGAGGCTTACTTAAACAGAGAGCAACTTGCGGTGTTTGGTTTTGGTAACAATCAAGTACTGTCGCTCATGGCGAAAGTGAGAGCGCCCAAACAGATCGAGAACTGGTTGCAGGGGCTCCGAGCGGGCGGTGGAACACCAATCATAGAAGGCGTTAATGAAGCGGCTCGGTATTGCGAAGCGATGAGTCAGAAATTTCCAGGGCTAAACATACGGACGTATATAGTGTCTGATGGTCGGAGCCGAGAAACGCTCAGCCAAATTAGGCTACCCGGTGACTGTGTATGGGTGGATACTGAGCAAGCGACAATACCCCGTGGTCGTGGAAGAGAGTTTGCGCGCAATTTGGGCGCAATCTATATCTCCTTAAAGGATGATCTTTTAAGTAACTCAACAGGAAAAGGTAGCTTGGCATGAAGTCGCATCAAGAGCGCATGGCGCACAAAAAGGCCATTATCGATAAAAAGATTGCCAAGGCAACTGAAGAGCGTGGCGTTCTGATTTTGTTGAAAGGAAATGGCAAAGGCAAAAGTAGCTCCGCCTTTGGCACGATGGCCAGAGCCGTAGGGCATGGTCAGAAAGCCGCGGTCGTTCAGTTTATTAAGGGCCGAAAAGAAACCGGTGAATTCAAACTATTCCGCGACCATGAACGTATCGATTGGCATGTAATGGGGCATGGCTTCACCTGGGAAACCCAAGACAAAGACCAAGATATAGCTGCCGCTCAGAACGCGTGGGAGCTCGCTAAATCGCTGCTAACCGACCCCCAGTACGATATTCTGATTTTTGACGAAATGAGCTACATGTTTAAATACAAATACCTTGAATTGGAACCGGTTCTAGAAGCTCTAAAAAATAGACCTAAACATCAGCATGTCATGATTACGGGGCGAAAGATGCCCGAAGCCTTGGAAGACATCGCCGATACGATCAGCCATATTCAGGATGAGCGTCATGCCTTTCGTCTTGGTGTAAAAGCGCAAGCCGGGATCGAGTTCTAATGAGTGTTCAATCGCCTTCTAAACTCCCTACGGCTTCATGCCCAGCTATGTTCATTGTCGCGCCAAGCTCTGGTGAAGGAAAGACAACAGTAACGGCTGCGATTGCGCGGTCGTATCGAAACAAAGGCAAAAACGTACGGGTATTTAAGACCGGCCCTGATTACCTAGACCCTCAAATTCTGGCGCAAGCTTCTGGTAAGGATGTTGAGCCGCTAGACATGTGGATGGCAGGTGAAGCTTATTGCCAGCAAAAACTGTATGAGGCGGCCGAGGTTTCAGATCTCATTATTATCGAAGGCGCAATGGGCATGT
Source organism: Oleiphilus sp. HI0117 (assembly GCF_001635235.1). NCBI lineage: Bacteria > Pseudomonadati > Pseudomonadota > Gammaproteobacteria > Oceanospirillales > Oleiphilaceae > Oleiphilus > Oleiphilus sp. HI0117. The sequence continues at coordinate 12,466 of NZ_LWGA01000864.1, forward strand.
TTGATGGCGAGCCATCAAGTGCTGATCTAGCTGCGCGTTTCAATATACCGGTGGTTATCGTGTTGAACGTGAAAGGCATGGCACAAACGGCGGGTGCCATCGCTACGGGTTTAGCGCGCTATCGTTCAGACATTCATGTGGCTGGCATTATCGCGAACCATTGCAGTACAGAGCGGCACGAAGAGTTGATAAGAGATGCGCTTCCTTCAGATATCCCTTTATTGGCAACGCTAGCGAGAGACGAAGAAGTTACCTTACCAGAACGGCACCTTGGTTTGGTGCAAGCAGATGAAGTGCGTGAAGAGCTTGAAGTACGTTTTGAAAAAGGCGTCTCGTGGATTGGTGAGCAGGCGATTACTCAGTTGCCTGAGCCGGTCGATTTCAAATCCACTTCATTAGCGCGTCCAAGTCGTTTGCTTGAAGGAAAACACATTGCGATTGCTAAGGATGCAGCATTTAGTTTTATTTATGACGCCAATTTGCGGTTGTTAGAGACATTGGGTGCAAGTTACGAATTCTTTTCTCCCATGTCTGATCAACAAGTGCCCGTGGCAGATGCACTTTGGTTGCCTGGTGGATATCCGGAGCTCTATGCGCAAAAACTGAGTCAAAACCGTAGCATGTGCGAGTCCGTTCAAGTATTCCATCGTGCTAATAAACCGGTACTGGCTGAGTGCGGTGGTTTTTTATATTGCCTAGAATCGCTGACTGATCTTGAAGACGCGCGCTATTCTATGGCGGGATTAATGGCGGGCGATGGGGCCATGCGCGGAAAGCGCGGTTGCCAGGGGATGCAGACCGCCGCTTTGCCTGAAGGTGATGTAAGAGCGCATGCGCATCATCGTTCTCGAAGTGCAAATACGCCAGAACCTATTGGCTACGGTAAAAGACAAAGGCATTCGGCGCCGGGTGAAGCAATCTATCGCGAGGGTAGTTTGACGGCTACGTATCTACACTTATTTTTCCCTTCTAATGCAGAAGCCATCGCAGCGTTGTTTTTGGGCGTGACGACATTTTCGGCTACAACAGAAGCTGTTAACCGCACTGAAAATGCGCTTAGTTACAATATGCTCAGCAATAATGAGCAGGCTAGGTAAGCACTATGTGGCCAGAGAGCAGTGAACAAGCAAAACCTTTGCGCAGCGGCTTAACAACCGGCTCTTGCGCGACGGCGTGCTGTGTTGCTGCTGCCCAAGCCTTATTGGCGAACAAACATCCCGATGAGGTTGAGATCACTTTGCCGAAAGGTAAAGTCGTCTCTTTGAAAATCGAAGGGTACGAGTCACTTGAACCTGAAAAGAGTGTACGCACCGCTACCATTAAAGATGCAGGAGATGACCCTGACGCGACTCATGGGGCGCTGGTATTTGTAGAGCTGTACTTAGAGGAAAAACAAGGCGTGCAATTTATCTCAGCGCAAGGCGTGGGAACGGTTACACGAGAAGGTTTGGTGCTTAAGGTCGGCGAACCTGCGATCAATCCCGTACCGCGAGAAATGATGCAGTCACATTTATTGAATGCGGCCAAGGTATACCAATATTCTGGTGGTTTTAAGGTTGCTGTCGGCGTTGAAAACGGTGAAGAAATCGCACTTAAAACCATGAACCCGAGGCTCGGTATTATGGGTGGTTTATCTATTTTGGGAACCACCGGAATAGTTAGGCCGTATTCTTGCGCCGCCTATATTGCATCTATCCATCAAGGTGTAGATGTAGCGGCTGCAAATGGTATCACGCACATTGCGGCTACCACAGGCAGCACCAGCGAAGAAGCGATTAAGACGCGATATGAACTCAACGATATGGGGTTGATTGAAATGGGTGATTTTGTGGGTGCGCTGCTAAAGCACTTGCGAAAAGTACCCACCTCAACATCGCCCATCAAAAAAGTCTCTATTTGTGGTGGGTTCGGAAAAATAAGCAAGCTGGCAAATGGCCACATGGATTTAAATAGCCGTTCTTCGTCCATTGATTTTGAGCAGCTTGCTCGAATCGCGAAAGCGCAGAAGGCAGACCAAAGCGTGCTCGATAAAATCCAAGAAGCGAATACAAGTATGCAGGTATTTCAGATTTGTCGCGATGCCGGGATACTGATTGGCGATGAATTATGTAAAGCAGCACTTAACGAAGCGCGTCGCGTATTGAGAACACTGCCTGATAATACAGTCACCTTGGAGGTGTATTCTGTTGATCGACAAGGCCAATTTATTGGTTTTGCCTCTGAGGAAAGCCCATGAAGATACTCTTGCTGGGCGGAACGGCAGATGCGCGAGTTTTTACGAAGCGCGCCTATGAAAAGGGTTTGTTTAATACTAACGATCATTCGCTTATTTATAGCGTGGCAGGCTTGGTTCGACAACCCGACGTACCCTGCGAAGTCATTTCCGGAGGCTTTACACAGTTCGGTGGTTTAAAGGCATATATTAGATCGGAAGGCATCGGTGCTGTGTTGGATATGACGCATCCATACGCAGCAAAAATGAGTTCAACGGCGATAGATGTATGTAACAGCTTGGCCTTGCCTTATTGGCGATTTTCTCGAGAACCTTGGGTCGCGCAAAAGGGCGATAACTGGATCTCGGTCTCTTCATGGGCTGATGCGGTCACTGAATGTGCCAAATTTAAGAGAATCTTGCTGACTGTCGGGCAGCTGTCTCAAGACGACATGACGCGACTCAGTGATGTTCTAGCGACTCAGGATGAAAGCAAATTAATCTACCGAACCGCCGCGCCATCAAGAGCGTCATTGTCAGGCAGCGTGGAATGGATCAAAGCGATAGGTCCTTTTGATCTTGAGTCAGAGAGAGCCTTATTACAGGTAAATCGAATTGACTGTTTAGTGACTAAAAATAGTGGTGGCGATGCCACGCAAGCGAAATTGGTAGCCGCACGAGAGTTCGGGGTTCAGGTGGTGATGTTGACGCGCCCAAACATATCGCCAGTCAAGCATTTGTTCAGTGACCTTGATGACTGCCTACATCACGTCGAAAGTTCGCTGTCTGATTCTCTCACCCTTGAGGATCAAGATACTGAGCAAAACAATAGCGAAAAAAACGTATAGGAAACCGAGATGCCATTTGATTACGAATTGGACCCGAAAGCGATTGAGCGACAAAGCTTTGAGCTGATTCGCCAGCTAAGCAACTTGAGTTGTTTCGATAAAGAACAACAACAGGTCGTGATGCGTGTCGTACATAGCTTAGGTATGCCCGAGCTGACGGATAAGATTCTGTTTAGCGCAGGTGCTTGCGAAAAAGGCAGAGCGTCCTTGGGTCAGAATAAGCCAATTTTGTGCGATGTGGAGATGGTCAAGCAAGGCGTTACTAAGCGCATGATTGAACGAGAGCCCCTGTGTTTTTTGAACGATAACGACACCATTCAACAGGCTAAACAACTAGGCGAAACAAGGTCGATGGCTGCCTTAAGTTCTTGGACACCCTTCTTGAAAGACAGCGTTGTATTGATAGGGAATGCTCCAACGGCCTTGTT
>NZ_LWGA01000865.1:0-2993 GCF_001635235.1 Oleiphilus sp. HI0117
TGTGCTTTACTCGACGCAGACGTAATGAGCTTGATGCTAGAAGAGAAAGCTTCTGGCAATGGAAGCTCAATTTCTTGATAATTGTGTCACTATTTTCTGGCATAGATTGTGCGATGCTCTATATTTAGAAGATGATCTGTTAAGTTTTTGACGTGAGAGAGTAAAGCTTTGAAAACTTGGCGCGAATTATTGTCTTTTAGGAAATAGGTAAGGGGTCAACTAATGACATCAAACACTGGGCACAGTAGCCATGCTGCTGAAGATCCGATTCTGCAAAACGTCACTTTTCGCTTAGCAGACGAGACGTATGGTATTAACGTAATGCAGATTCAGGAAGTATTACGTTATACTGAAATTGCCCCCGTGCCAGGCGCACCTAACTATGTGTTGGGTATTATCAATCTGCGCGGTAATGTAGTAACGGTTATCGATACACGGACTCGATTTGGTTTACCTAGTGCCGATGTAACTGACCATTCTCGTATCGTTGTTCTTGAAATTGATGGGCAGGTTATTGGTATTCTGGTCGACTCGGTTGCAGAGGTTGTTTATATTAAACACTCTGAAATGGAAACTGCGCCGAATGTCGGCAACGAAGAAAGTGCAAGATTTATACAGGGCGTTTGTAATAAGAACGGCGAACTGATTATCTTGGTTGAATTTGAGAAGATGCTATCTGAAGAAGAATGGTCTGAAATGGGCTCGTTCTAAACTCGATAGCCAATTTGTTTTTGGCCCTCAATGCTAATTGAGGGCTATGAGGAGTAGGCATGTCAATTTCTGTAGAGTTTGTTCCATTGGTTTCAGCGATACTCGTATGTTTGCTTGCGGTGTACGCTTTGGTAATCAAGCGTAGCATTACCTTATCAGAAAGGAGCACTGCTGATCTGGTCGATGAGCTATCAAAAGAAGTTCAGGGAATTAGCCATGGCTCAATGGGTGTTGGGCGTAAGGTTATTGCTCTGGAAAAGCGTGTCGAAGAGCTTGAAGCCATAATAGACGAAATGCAGAAAAATGACCCGACTAAAGTTTCTTACTCCGAAGCGTCACGTTTGGTGGAGTTGGGAGCGGGGATCGATGACCTAATGAATAGTTGTGGCATCTCTCGTCCAGAAGCAGAGCTTGTTAGTGCTCTCACCGAAAGTAAGCAAGATACTATTCCTACCCTTACTCCCACTAAGTAGCTTTAAGCCAGCCAATACTTAAATCAGTGTTCACATCGAGAGCATAGCTTGGGTGTGAACTAGTTATACATCATCAAATGCTTAAGCAACTGCAGAATATTCATTCATAGCTCTTATCGGCTGCACTACTTTACTCTTTTCTTTGTATAGTGAATGTTCAATATAGGCGTCAATTTCACACTCAGCTTCGGCATCTAAGGCGCCAAAGCGTAACTCAAGTTGAAAGGTATCTTTAGATAAGCGTCTAATACAGATTACATCTGCATTAATTTGAAGAAAGCTTTCTAATTTAAATGCGACTTCAATTTTAACCGGACACTTAGGTGATACCGAAGGTGTATTGGGTAGTAAGCGATGCAAGGTTTCTTGGTCACAGTTTAGGCATATGCCGTCACGAGAAATGGTTTTAATCGTTGCTCTCTCATGTACCCCTTGGCCTGATAAAACAGATGCTTCACTTGTTTTATAGCTTTGTGCATCGAGTGCAATCGGTGTGTGATAGATGAGTTGTCTTTTCATAATCTGTCTCAATAAGTCCTGCTAATTCATTGCTACTATTAAACTTATCTTTTACAAGAAAATTAACAAGGTGATCTTTGTATCACTTTGAAAGCTTATGCAACCATGTGAACCAAGTCCGCAATAAAATGCCTTTACTTCACAAAAATAAGGGGTAAATTAGTCTTCAAATTGAAAATCGGGTCAACATCTTGAAAATAATTCACTCCTCCGACTGGCATCTTGGTCAGTATTTCATGGGTAAAAGTCGCCAAAAAGAACATCAGGGTTTCCTTAATTGGCTGGTTGAGCAGGTTCTTGAGCATGAGGTTGACGCCGTTATTGTTGCCGGCGATATATTTGATACCGGGGCTCCACCTAGCTATGCTCGCGAACTTTATCACAAGTTTGTGATTGACTTTAGTGAAGCGACAAACAAGGCTGTGCCTCTCGTTATTGTTGCCGGAAATCATGATTCTGTCGCCATGCTTGAAGAAACCTCTGACTTGCTTGCGCACTTCAACACGCATGTAATTTCTTCTGCAAACGAGAATACCTACGAGCAACAGCTATTGCCCCTGACAGGCGCTGCTGGTGAAATAAAGGGAATTATATGTGCCGTTCCATTTCTAAGAGCTAGAGACCTGGTTGGTAGTCATTCCGGTTCGACAGGGAAGGAAAAGCAACGAGATTTACAAGATGCGATAAAGCGGCACTATCAGGTGCTTTATCGTAAGGCCCTGGGTTTAAGAGATATTAATGATTCAAAGATCCCGATTATTATGACAGGGCACTTAACAGTCGTCGGCGCACGCACAAGTGAATCGGTCAGGGATATTTATATCGGTACCTTGGAGGCGTTTTCAGCAACATCCTTTCCCTCGGCAGATTACATTGCCCTGGGACATATCCATAAGCAGCAGCAAATTAAGGGCAATGGCAATATCTACTATAGTGGTTCGCCAATTCCGCTTAGCTTTGACGAGCTAAACCAGAAAAAGTCAGTGCAAGTGGTAGAGTTTGATGAGGCTGGTGTGACGGTGGATGCCATTGAAGTACCGGTTTTTCAGCAGCTGTACAAAATAAAAGGAAACCTCGAGGAGATTAGCGCTAAACTTTCAGAGTTGAAGGGCGGTCGTGATGGCAGTGCTTATTGTTCAGAAAGCAATGGTGACCTTAGTGAGACTATTTGGCTTGAGGTAGAAGTTGAAGAACAGGATTATCTTGAAGACCTTCAGAAACGCATCGAAGAATTAGTGGACGATAGCAATATCGAAGTGCTTTGTTTGAAGCGCAGCAGAAATCGAAAAG
>NZ_LWGA01000866.1:0-8671 GCF_001635235.1 Oleiphilus sp. HI0117
ATGCCAGTCATGGATGGTTATGAAACCTTAGAGCAGATTCAGAAACAAGATTTGCCAACGATGGTAATTGTCGTATCAGGAGATATTCAACCTGAAGCACATGAACGCGTTAAGGCTCTAGGCGCAATCGACTTCATTAAGAAACCTACTTCGACTGAAGCGCTCACAGAGCTACTTGAGAAATTTGGCCTTTACAGAGCACCAGAGCCCTCAGCCGCTCCTGCTACGCCTGCAAGAGCACCGATAATTAAGAAAGGTGAAATCGGCAATATTGGCACCCGCGACTGCATGCAAGAAATAGCGAATGTCGCAATGGGACAAGCAGCTGACCTACTCGCTCGGCTTTTGAAAGTCTTCGTAAAACTGCCTATACCAAACGTTAACTTGCTCGAAGTTAGTGAGTTAGAAATGGCCTTATCACTCACCGAGCAACAAGACACCTACTCTGCCGTTTGCCAAGGTTTTATCGGTTCGGGTATTAGTGGCGAAGCCTTGCTCATTTTCAGTGATTCAAGTTTTGGTGATATCGCCAAGCTGCTCGACTACAAAGGCGAAGTCGATCGCATGGTTGAGCTTGAGCTACTAATGGAAGTGGCCAGTATTCTAGTGGGCGCCTGTACTAACGGTATTGCCCAACAACTCGACACCACCTTCAGTCAAGGGCACCCGGTTGTTTTAGGGCAGCATGTCAAAGTAAGTGAATTGATCAAAGCCAATGCCAAGCGCTGGAAGAAAACACTCGCCATTGAAATCACTTACGAAATTGAAAACTACAACATTAGTTGCGACCTGTTATTACTGTTCACTGAAGATTCACTGGACAATTTGAACAAACGACTTTCCTACTTGATGGATTAATAGCCGAACTATGGAACGATCACAGATAGATATAAAAGAATTTCACTGGCTGATGGATATGCTGCAAACCATCGATGTCGGCCTCGTGGTACTGGATCGCAACTTTAGCATTAAAGTTTGGAACAGTTTCATGGAGAGCCATAGCGGCATAACTCCATTGCAGACCAAAGACAAGAATCTCTTTGACTTATTCCCTGATTTGCCCAGAGATTGGCTAGAGCATAAATCTAATTCAGTGTTTATGTTAAAAAACCGCTCCTTTATGACCTGGGAGCAGCGACCTTATCTGTTCAAATTCAAAAACTACCGCCCAATTACCGGCACAGAACCATTCATGTACCAAAACGTGACCATCTCACCTTTGGTATCTGCTGATGGAACGGTAAACCATATCGCTATCATTCTCTATGACGTGACTGATATTGCCGCGAACCGGAACGCACTGGAACGAGCGAACTCTGAATTAGAAATGCTGAGTCGAACTGATCGCCTGACTCGGCTAAACAATCGAGGTTATTGGGAAGAGTGCCTAGAAGCAGAGTTTAGCCGTTATAAGCGCTATCACACGACTTGCTCTGTCATTATGTTTGATATTGACCACTTCAAGAAGGTAAATGACACCTATGGTCACCAAGCCGGCGATGAAGTAATCAGGCAAGTTTCTCAGGCACTTCGGGATAACCTTCGTAAAACTGATATTGCCGGCCGCTACGGTGGTGAAGAGTTTGGCGTTATTCTTGGTAACACCGATGCCGAACATTCCATGGTTTTCTGCGAACGTGTTCGCAAACAGATCGAAGCCATGGAAGTTGTTCATGACGGTAAAACAATCAAATTTACCATTAGCTTGGGAATTAGTCAGGCTGTTGAAGCCACTAGCGACTATATGACCTGGCTTGAACAAGCTGACCAAGCCTTATATGCCTCTAAAGAAGGCGGGCGAAACCAGACCAATACATTCTCCCATAGTTAAAATCTAGCGTGCCGCCGAAAGGTGTGTCGCGCTAGAGATAACGTCATCAACCACGACAATTCTAATAATATTTTGGAGTCACTATGATCCGCCGCTCAAAGTTTCAAAACATAAGCTTTGCTATTCTTGCCGCCGCTAGCGCACCAGCACTTTCCCAAACATTAGCCCCTGCTCAATCCGTATCGCCATTACAAGAAGAAATACAGTGGCTACAGGCAGAGACTTATGTTTCTACGGCAACTAAGACTTTGGAAGATATTAAGAAAAGTGGAGCAAGTGTTACCGTCATTACCGCTGCTGACTTAAAAAGAATGGGTGCGCGCAACCTAATGGACGCACTAAAGCGCGTACCTGGCTTAGGTGTTTACCAAACTAATATGGGAGGGTCTACCCTCGAGATAAGAGGGCTAAAAACAGACTTCAGTGAAAAAGTATTATTTCTAATCAATGGCCACGCTAACAATAACAACCTGGTAAATGGTGGTGCACTAAGCTCTTACAACAACTTTATTGTCGATGACATTAGCCGGGTAGAAATTGTCCGTGGCCCTGGCTCAGCACTCTACGGAGCCAATGCTTTTGTCGCCGTAATTAACATCATCACCAAAACGGCTCAGAATACACAAGAAACAACACTAAGCGCAGGCATCGGAAGTGACCAATCAAGGAAGCTCAATGCATCGTATCGCGATGGTACAGGCCCTTTAAAGATGGTGAACAGATTGTAGCCATCATTTCGGACTACATTATGCCTGTTACCAAAGGCGATAAGTTCTTGATTGACGTTCATGCCATGTTCCCTGATATCATCAAGATAATACTCACGGGTCATGCCGATAGCTCAGCAGTCCAAGAAGCCTATGAACAAGCGAATCTTGCCGCCTGTTTTGGCAAGCCCTGGGAAATAGAGGATATACTCACCTGCTTAAGAGAGCATTTATCCAATAAGTAGCTGTACGGAGACAGAAGTCTAAGCATGGGAATTCGCAACAAACTACTTTTCATCATTGCTAGTGCACTTTTACTTGTGCTTTATGTCAGCACTCACCTTCAAATAAACCTACACAAGCAAGCATTTGATACCGAGTTAGAGAAGCGTATCGTTCTGCTAAAACATAACCTCAACCAACAAGCACTCGTCCAAGCCCAAGCGTTGAGTAGCTCGATCGCAGAAAACCTGGCATCGTTCAATCTTTTTTCTCTAACCCAAATTATTAACGATTCTGTCAACAACACACCAGAGCTGCAGCAAGCTATTTTAGTATCCAAAAACGGCAAAGTATTTATCCACACATCAGATCCGTTGCAGCAACAGCTTCCCTATCAGCCGACAAATCATGGCAGCCTTAGTCAGGTGAGCATAAAAACCCCTGATAGTATTTCAGTCCTCGGGATTAATAACCCTGAAGACAGCGCTCTTCCGATCTCTTCACTTGAATACCGCGTACCGATAACTATTGGAGAATCCAACTGGGGGGATATTTACCTTCTATATTCGCTGAAAAAACTGAACAAAGTGATCACCCAATCTATTGCAGAAAATACTCAACTACAAGAAGAACAAACGAACAAGGCATTTTATAGTGCCGGAGCGATTTTGTTAGTCGCCTTTGTGCTGATCTCTCAGTTAGCAGAGCGCTTAGTTGAGCCCATAGTGCGTTTAAGCGCTTACACCAAAGAAATTGCAAACGGAAACTTCACTAAAGTCCATAACGCCGCAGTAACTGGTACTGATGAAATTGCCGAACTCAGTCATAACTTCACCGACATGGCAAAAAACCTGGAAGAAAATTACCTAGAACAAGCGCAATATAATTTAACGCTTGAAGCAAAAGTTAATGAGCGAACAAAGGCCTTGCATAAGAAGAACGAAGAGTTACTTAACGCCTTCAAAAAAGTAGAAGAAAGCCAGCAGCAGTTAATATACTCAGAAAAAATGGCAGCACTTGGTCAACTGATCGCAGGTATTGCTCACGAAATCAATACGCCTCTCGGGGCGATAGGCGCATCGGCCAGTAATACCTCTATGAGTTTGGAAGACCACCTTACCCAACTGAAACCTATTCTGGAAAAAAGCCCCGACCCTGACGCTCAAGCACTGAATAAGATCATCTCCCTGCTAGGCAGGTCGACGAATAATCATTCCGACTCCCTTAGCACGCGTGAGGAAAGGGCAATTAAGCGCTCTCTATCAAAAGAACTTGCTCCCCATCATCAGGAAGGTGCTGAAGATCTAGCAGAATTGCTATTGGAAATGGGCTTACACGATCAGCTCAGCGCACTAAAACCTGAAATTCTCGACCCTGAAAATAACAAAATCGTTTCCCTCGCTCACTCCCTTACGAGTATTCGAAGAAACAACATGACCATTCATACCGCCATCGCGCGCGTATCAAAAATAGTCTTTGCCTTGAAGAGTTTCTCTCATCAAGACTGCAGCGGAGAAATGATTCAAAGCAATATCAACGACGGCATTAAAACAGTCTTGGTGCTTTACCAGAACCAGTTTAAGCAAGGCTGTGAAGTGCACTTGGACTATGGTGATTTACCCTCAACACTCTGCTACCCCGACGAACTAAACCAAGTCTGGACCAACTTAACCCATAACGCACTTCAAGCAATGCATAATGAAGGTGAATTATCGGTCTCTACCAAAGTACAGGAGGGTAATATTCTTGTGCAGTTCACCGACAACGGCCCAGGAATTCCTGAGGATATCCAAGAAAAGGTATTTTCATCCTTCTTTACCACAAAACCAGCCGGAGAAGGCAGCGGTTTAGGACTAGGAATCTGTAAGAAAATTGTCGATAAGCATCAAGGAAATATTGATTTTGAGAGTGAAGTTGGGCGCACAACTTTCTCGGTAAGTATTCCGATTAGAACCTAAAGCTCGCCCCTATGAGTGATCCAAAGGTGTAGGCATCAGTAATATCAAAACGATCACTTGTTAAAGTAAAGTGCCAGCTTTCTCCTTTCCAGCCCAATGTTACCGCCTTAGTTTTAAAATCATAAACCGTTTGAAGTGCGCCGTGCTCTGATATAAACCCGTTTACGTGGAGGCGACTAGTCATCCAGGAATCATATTTATGTAAGCCCAAGCCCATTTCCAACATGCTCGACAGCCTGTAACGACCCTCTACACTTAAACGCTTAGGAAACCTTAGCGTATGTTCTTTATAGCCCTCCCTACCGGTCAGCACAGGCTTTACATCCACCCTGCCAGATGGATCAAGGTTAACTCTGTCAGAACTCGCTTGCGCAGAGGTCGTTGGCGCACGGTTGATTTTTATATGGCTATATAAGTCGAGTATTTGTGCATCAATGCTGAGATCCTCATTTGGCCTAAACATCCACCTTAAGTCCAAGGTATAACCATAAGCATCAGGTGCTACTGCAGTTCGTTCTAGTAACCGGTCCTTATCATAAACGTAATCTAGCTCAATGTTACCAGTGTAACTGTCTTCAGAAATCTGTACATCACCACTAAGGCTACCGTCCATAAACGCCGACATATTCAGCAAAGAAATATCAACTTCCATACTTAGCGATGGTAATAATGGCGTCAAATAGCCAAGTTTAACCCCGGAAGTATGTGCATGTAATACATCCAAATACAGCTCATAATCCCGATTAGTATCTACCTCAAGCTTATTTTTATCTGTATAGACAAGCTCAGCAAGATCCTCAGAATAATCCAAAACATAATCATAGCGAGCAATTGCGGCGATCTTGAAGTTATTAAAACGAATACCACTTTCCCAACGATTATGAGTAAAAGAAAACTCACCCTGACGGTAATGTGGCCCTTTAAACTCATCAAAAGCGATTTGCTTTATTGAAGAGGTCTCACTATGCCCATAGACATCACTTTCTAGGTAGGCCTCATATTCTGCAGGTGCCGCATAAGCATTAGATTTGAGTATAAAGAAGGAAAGAGAGAGGAATAGTAGTGTAAACCTGTGAACTAGCATTCTGAACTAACACCTAAAATAACATCCCTAAAAAAAAGAGAGGCATAACGCCTCTCTTGTATTCCCTATAATCAGGGCATAGCTAGTATAACACTTAAGCAGTATGCCCGATTAAGCATTGACTTAGAACAATGATTCAAACTCAATATTATCTGCATCTTGATCATCAGCAAAAACTAACAACTCAATGCCGTTACGAACTTCATACCACGCGTATAGGAAGTCGTCTTCATCGACAACACCATCCTCATTAGTATCTTTACGGATCTCAATGGTAAATTGTCCGTCTTCCTCACTAATAGACTCATCCCCTGTCACTGTAATCACGACACCGTCATTATTGGTCAAGGTCATTTCAGCAGTTGCGCCATCAGTATCGATACCTTCTATAGCCGCTTCGATATCTATCGTGCGACCAGGATAAGCCAAAGATAAGCTAAAGTCTGCATCGTCATAGCCAGAGCGCTCAACATCAAATGAGAAGTCAATTGCATCAGCGACCCCTTGAAGATCAGCACTGAAGCTCAGATTTGCACTCAAGTCCGACCAGTTCGATGTTGTCTCGCCACTATCCGAGTTAGAGTCATTATATGACCAACCATTTTGTTGGCTATATGATTCATCATAACTATAGATCTCGCGGAAGGTAACACCCGTAGCATCGCCATTTAGCGCTATCGATGCTTCAAAGCTGTGCGCATCATTTGCAAAAGTACCCTGCAAACTAATTCCTACCACTGCGCTTCTCAGTGTTAGATCTTCTGATTCTGAATCAGACCAACTAGTTTCGGTATTGTTCCAAGTATCTTCTGTGTCCTCAATGAATCGACCAATTGATGCGTCTAGACCCAACATACCAGAGAATGACATTGGACCATCAGTTTGTCCTTCACCTGCCTCTGTTTGTTCAATGCTGACATTAAAGTCCGCATCAAAATCAGTCACGGTGGCATTAAGGTAGTCATCGTAGCTACCGCTACTCTGTCCTTCTGTACCATTGCCTTCATATGAAAGGTTGGCTTCAGCTTCTAGACCTGAACCTTCCTCTAGAGTAACCAGAACAGTTCCTACCGATGCCGTACCAGTCACATCGATATCCAGACTTCCTGAGACGGTACCTTCATCGCCCCAAGTATAAACGTTGGTTGATTCGTTATAATTTTCATACTCAGTAGAGTCATCATCTATCGTAAAGTCGACGACAGTACCCATCATGTCGACACTCACGTTCTGAGCTATGCCGCTATCGTCTTCAATAACAACAGTTTCATCAACACTTAGAACAATAGCCCCTTCACTTTGTGAGATATTTACCGTAATACCTTCGACGACTACATCTGCTGGAAGCGACGTAAGTTCTGCTTCATTTTCTTCTGAAGGAGTTAACAAACCGCCAGTCTCAAAGTCGAAGTTATTCTCATAAGCAATAGACATCGCACCTAAAGCTTCTGCCATACCTTCAACCGCATTACCGACATCATCAGAACTCGCGAGATCTGCGGCTTCCATCTGTAGGTCAAAGCCATCCAGAATATTAGCAACCGTATCCTGCCCCTCGCCGTCGCCAACTAATGAACTATCTATTGCAGTACCTAGTTCACGAAGCTCCTCTACAAACGCCTTTACCTGAGCCAAGTTAGTCGCATTTGCTGTCTCACTGGCCGTACCTTGGTCACCGTCGTCGCTAGCTACCGCTTCATCTGCCAAGGTTTCATCGGCTGCTACATCATCTTCTAGGCTTTGAATATCCGTAACCGCATCAGCAAACTCTTCACCTAAAGCTACGATATCGTCTTCAACTTCTTGGATAACCTCTTGAGCATCCTCTAGAATATCGCCCAAGTCAGTCACATCATCACTCACAGCATTATCACTCAAGCCTGAATCAGCAAAGCTCTCTGCAAAGCTTTCAATTGCCTCGTTGATTGAGGTGCTATTAGTGGTGTCATCACCTTGAACAGCACTCACAATTGCTGCATTAATCGCTGCATACTGAACGACATCTGCATCGTCAGCTAATTGCGCTGCAACGGCTTCTGGGTCAGTTAAATCAACGACTGGGATCTTAGTAATATCCTGAGTCAAACCAAAACGGTCAGCTACTTGAGAATTGGCATTGTTGACAGCTTCTTGGATGTTAAATTCTGACACTGTGCCGCTTTCGATAACGCTTTGGGCCAATGTCGCAGCAACCGTTGTAAGTGGCGTTACGTTAACAGAGACCGTTTCTGTACTCTCTGGTAAAACCGCGCTTAAACTTAAGTCACCAGCTGCCAGATCTAAAGAAGCACCAAATTCCACATCTACAGTACCATCACCATCGTTATCACAGCCACCTGCAATATCACACTTCATTGAAGCAGCACCATCATTGTCATCAACTACGATAAAAACAGGTTTGCCTTCATGTTCCGAAGGAATCGTTAAGGAATATTCGCCTGCCGAATCGGTTACGGCTGTCGCAATTGCTGTTGTTTCTGGGGAACCTGAACTATCAAATAGATAAGCGCTCACAAGACCGCCTACAATAATACCTTTACTCGCTGTACCGGTTACCGTTGAACTCGACGAACTTCCACCCGATGAGCCACCACTTGACCCACCACACGCGCTCAAACCTAGTGCAGCTGCAATAGCAAGACTTAAACCTAATTTTTTCATCAACTTTCTCCTTTCCTTGGTGCCCTCACCCTTTTTAGGTGATTGAGCGTCAACATAAATTTCGACACACCCATCACAAAAGTGCTACGAATCTATATATAGCTACTTCAATAGTGACAGATAGAATTCTTTAGTGCTTTGTATATTTTCAAAGCCGTTAAAGAAAGATAGTTCAGCGCTAACATTTAGACAAGCATATTTTTAGAAA